>JBMTTG010000121.1:0-8665 GCA_049449095.1 Phycisphaerales bacterium
TCTTTTCGTCCCGTCAGCGAGGCCGACGCCCTTCCTGACCCCGGTCCCGAGATCGCTCCTTGGCGAGCCCTCGATCCGGACTACGTTGAGGTTTCCGCCCACTTCAGTGGTTGGATCACGTCACCCACCGCGTGAAGATGGGTCATTCGCGCATCCTCGGAACCTGCCTCAACCCATCGATCGTCCGAAACAACCGCCGCAGCCTCGGCGTACTTGGCAGATCGCCGCGATTCGCGGCCCCTCGTTCATCGCCAGACCAGAAGAGATCTACCGCATGTCCGATCTTCAGCCCCGCCTCTGGACCTTGGGACTCCTCTCGACCGCCCTGCTCATCGGCGGCGGTCTCGAGTTCGGTTCGCTGGCCTCGGCCTCCAATCAGCGTTCGATCGGTCGGGCTCCCGCGAAGCCGCTTCGTCAGGCCGCCCCTGAGATTCGCCTCGACCTCGTGGCCTACTCGATCGAGCCGATCGCGCTTCCCGAAGGCAATCCGGTCGAAGCGAGCGTGATCGTGCCGACCGCCGCGGGACCGTTGACCCTCGACCTCGTCCGCCACAGCCTTCGCACCGCAGACTTCCAGGTCTACGAGGACCGCGGCGACGGCGAACTCCATCCGATCGACGCGCCTCCGGTCCGCACCTACCAGGGCACCGTCGCGGGCGTCCCCGACAGCACCGTGTTCGCCTCCATTCAGAACGGCAGGTTCTGGGCGATGGTGCAGCGTCCCGAGCTTCCCGATCTCGTGATCGAGCCGGTCGATCCGCTCGCCGTCGCGAACGGGCGTCCGCTCGAACATCTGGTGTTCAACGCCGATGCGGTCGTGCCCGACGGACGCGGCTGCGGCAACGACTTCTTTGACATGGACGTCCACGGCACCGGCGGCCTCGAAGGAATGGGTGGCGACGAGGGCGGACTGGCGGGCACCGACCCGGTCTACCTCGTCGAGATCGGCATCGACAGCGACTACGAGTTCTTCCAGAAGAACGGCTCGAGCGTGACGAACACCGTCAACGACATCGAGAACATCATGAACGGCGTCAACACGGTGTATCGCCGAGACGTCGGCATCCTGTACGAGATCTCGACGCTCATCGTGCGATCCTCCACGAGCGATCCCTACTCGAGCAACAACATCGAAACCGCGCTGTGCGAGTTTGGAAGCACCTGGAACAGCGCGCCGGAGAACGCCATCTTTCGCGACGTCGCGCAGCTCTTCTCCGGCAAGTCGATGGTGGGCAACGTGATCGGCCTGGCGTGGCTCGGAGTTGTCTGCAATCAGACCGGCTCGGGCTGCGGCACCTTCGGCAATCTCGCCTACTCGGTGGTCGAGAGCCGCTACACGACTTCCTTCAACCTCCGCGTCTCGCTGTCGGCCCACGAGATGGGCCACAACTGGAACGCAGGCCACTGCTCGGGCAGCACCTGTCACATCATGTGCGCCTCCAACAACGGCTGCGGCGGCGTCACGGGGGCGAACCTGAAGTTCGGAAGCTCGTCGATCTCGACGATCACGAGCTACCGCAATCAGTTGACCTGCGACACCCTGCTGCCTCCGCCGCTCGAACTGCCCTTCCTCGACGAGTTCGTCTCGACGAGCGTCTCGAGCGGCAACTGGATCTACCGCAAGAACGCCTCGACGAGCACGCTCTCGAGCAATCCGCCCTCGGCCCCCCGGGCGCTCCTCCTCGACGGAGCCGGCAGCGGCGAGTACCAGGACGACGAGGTCCGCAGCAACTTCATTCCGCTCGACGGCTATGTGCAGGACATCGTCGAGGTCTCCTACTGGACGCAGCACCGTGGCCCCGAGGAGGGCGAGAAGCTCGTCGTCGAGTACCTGACCTTCGCCAACGACTGGGTCGTCCTCAACGAGGTCGTCTCCGACGGCACCGTGCAGGACGTCTTCGTCGAGCACCGGCACGTCCTGCCCCAGAACTCCAAGCACGACGAGTTCCGCATCCGCTTCCGCACCGAGATCGACGAGACCAACGACGACTGGTTCATCGACGACATCTCCGTCGCCGTGGTTCCGCCGGAGCCGGCTCCCGAGAACGACGAGTGCTCCGCGGCGATCGGCGTCTCGGCCGGCGCCACGCCCTTCACGACGATCGGCGCGACCGACAGCGGCCCGCTGATGCCGGCCGGCTGCGGCGAGGGTGGCCCGTGGGAACTCCTCTCCGACGTCTGGTTCTCGCACCAGGCTCCGTGCTCGGGTCTGCTCGAGATCGAGACCTGCGGCTCTTCGTTCGACACCTACCTCGCGGTCTACGCCGGCGCGACCTGCCCGGGCGATCTCGAGTCGCCGCTTGCCTGCAGCCAGAACTTCCCGCTCTGCGGCACCGGTTCCAAGGTCTTCCTCGAAGTGTCTGCGGGCGACGCGTTCCTCATCCGGATCGGCAGCGCGATCGCCGACACCACCGGCGACGGCACGCTCACCATCACCTGCACCGGCGACGGTCCGGTCTGCCCGACCGATCTCGACGGCAACGGCTTCACCGACGGTGCCGATCTCGCTGGCCTGCTCGGCAGCTGGGGAACCTGCACGGGGTGCGCTGCCGACATCGACGGCAATGGCCTCGTCGACGGTGCCGATCTCGCGGCGCTGCTCGGTGGTTGGGGCGCCTGCCCCTGACCTCGGCTCGCCATCGCTCCCGAACGCCAACGCCCCCGTCCTGCGACGGGGGCGTTTTCATTCGATGCGACCAACGCGGCGTCGACGAACGTCGCGCGACCGGAGCCGCGAAGATCGTCAGTTCGTCCCGAGCAGATCCTCCGCGAATCCGGTTGTCGCGCGTCGCTCGGTGATCGGGCCGATCGGATCGCCGCGCAGGAACTGCCGAATGATCTGGCCCTGCTCGTCGAGCGACTTCGCCGCCGCGTCGTCCATCTTGCGGATCGCGTCGAACTCGTCGCGAGTGCCGATCTTGAGGACCCGTCCCTTGTCGAGCATCACCATGCGATCGGCGATCGTGAAGGCGGAGTCCATCTCGTGCGTCACCACGACGCTCGTCACGCCGAGCTTGCGGGTGAGGTCGACGATCAGCTGATCGATCTCGGCGCTGGTCACCGGATCGAGGCCGGCCGAGGGCTCGTCGTAGAAGAGGATCTGCGGATCGAGCGCCAAGGCTCGTGCGAGTCCAGCCCGCTTCTTCATGCCGCCGGAGATCTCGCTCGGAAGCTTCTCGGCGTGCTCGCGCAGGCCGACGAGCTCGAGCTTGATCTTCACCTGGATGTCGATGATCGTCCGGTCGAGCGCCGTGTGCTCCTCCAGAGGCAACGCCACGTTCTCCGCGAGCGTCATCGACTGGAAGAGCGCCCCCGACTGGAAGAGGATCCCGAACCGCTTCCGAACCTTGTCGAGCCCGTCCTCGTCGAGGCTCGAGAGGTCTTCGCCGAAGAGCGCGATGCGCCCCCCGGTCGGCTGCAGCGAGCCGATCAGCAGCCGCAGCAGCGTGCTCTTGCCGCAGCCCGAGCCGCCCATGATGACGAGCGTCTCGCCGGGCTTGACCTCGAGGTTGACCCCCGAGAGCACCGTCTGCGAGCCGAACGCCTTGACGAGATCCTGCGTCACGATGACCGGCTCGACCGACGCCGCGGGATCGCTCATCGAACTGGCTCCTTCATTGGGGATCCGCCAACCACCTTGGACGCCTCAACCGCCCGACTCGGCCGAATCCGCGACCGGCTCGATCTCGGGCGTTCCCTCCGGCCCCGGGAAGACGATGTTGCCCTGCTGCTCGTCGATCACCTCGATCTGCATGATCAGGATCTCGAAGCCCTGCCCGGTCGGCATGAACATCACATGCACCTTGACGTCCGCCCGCTCGTCCCCGACGCCTGAGAACGTCGCGATGAATGGCAGCACGAACGCCTGCTCGGCGCCGGCCTGAGGCTCCTGCGTCTGCTCGTCGAACCGGATCGACTCGAAGGTGCCGTAGCGGCTCTCGAGATCCTGGCGGAACGCCGCGATCTGGGCATCGCCTGCCGAACCCTCCTCGAGTCCAACCCACTTGGAACGAAACTCCGAGACGTCGTCCGCCGACAGCGCCGCGAGCGCCTCGTCGGGCAGCCGCATCGCCTGCTGCATGAACTGATACGACGCCCATCCGAGGAACGCCCAGCCGCCGGTCATGACGAGACCGAGCAGGATGCCGCCGATCGCGAGCCCCGCGCCTCGGATCCACGGCTTCCCGGCCGCGGAGATGAAGTGGGCGATGCCGAGCAGCGGCGCCAGCAGGGTCGTGATCGGGCAGCAGAAGAGAAGGCCGCACACGAGCGAGGCGATCGCCAACTTGCCGGTCTGCGGCGGCGGCTCCTCCTCGCGCCCTTCGAACTCGCCGTGACCGTCCGCGGCGTAGGGGTTGATCGTTTCCATGGCAGCCTCTCCACGAACCTTCGTCTCGGCGACCGCGCTCCGGGGGCAGCCGCAAAGAACGGCATCCTACGTCGAGGGCTCGCCCGGCTCCGCCGGCTCGGGCCTCGGCGCGGCGGCCGGCACACGGAGGTCGCCGAACCGATCGTCCGAGATCACGAGTTCCGCCGCCCGCGGCCGGGGAAACGGATCCGAGAGCGTCGTCCCTGGCACCAGTTCCATCCGGAAGCTCCCGGTCAGGCTGCGGGACTCGAACTCCCAGACCACCGCGGCAACGAGATCCGACTCCCCCAGCCCGCCGCCGTAGGTCCACTTCACGACCGAGACCCCCTTGAAGGCGCCGTAGCGCTCGAGCGAGTCGCTCCCGACCCGACGAAGCGCCTCGGCGCTGCCGCGGCTCCCCCACGCCTCGGCGATCGCCGACAGGTCACCGCCCTGAGCCGCCTGCATCACCGCGTCGATGTTCACCTCGCTCCGGGACTCGACCTCGCTTCGGTACTTCGCGGAGAACCAGTCGATCGCGAGGCCCTGCACCAGCAATCCGGCGCCGCCGAGAAGCATCGCGGCCAACGCGATCCCGGAGCCCCGCACCGGAGCTCCAAGCCTGATCCTTCGGTGTGCGAGAAAGCCGAGCACGACCGCCACGAGCGGCATCAACGGACAGCATGGGATCGCGACACCGCCGATCCCCACCACGAGTCCCGCAAGCGCCAACTGGCTCAGCGGGTTCGCGACGTGGCCGCCGCCGCGATCACCTCGGGGCGTTCCGCTTCTCGGCCGATCTCGATCGCTCTCCGCCATCCCGCGGAATCTACGGGACTTCGGCCCGCAGCGCCCGACCTCGCGTGACCGCGAAGCGCTTCGCGGGCGCCATGCCGATCCTTCACAGCGTCGCTTCCTCCCACCGCAGTTCTACACTCCCGCCGATGCCTGCCGACGAACCCGCCCACGACTCGCCGATCGTCGCCGACATGACGGTCACCGTCATGGGAATCGGACGCTTCGGCGGCGGCGTGGGAGTGGTGCGGCACCTGCTCGACCGCGGCTGCCGCGTGATCGCGACCGACCTGCTCGACGAAGCCTCGCTCGCGGAGGTGGTCGCCCAGCTTCGGGCGCACCCCGCCGCCGATCGGCTCGAGCTCCGGCTCGGCCGGCACGAGACCCGCGACTTCACCGAGGCGGACCTCGTGGTCGCCAACCCCGCGGTGCCGCGACCTTCCGAGAGCGCCTTCCTCAACGCCGCGCGGGAGCGCGGCGTGCCGATCACGACCGAGATCCGCCTCGCGGTGGATGCCTTGCCCAAGCGACGCTTCGTCGGCGTCACCGGCAGCAGCGGCAAGAGTTCGACCGCGTCGATGATCCATCACGCCCTCGGCCAACTCGGCGTGCCGACCGCCCTCGGCGGCAACATCGGCGGCTCGCTGCTCGACGAGGCCCCGAACATCTCCGACCGGGCCTGGGTCGTGCTCGAACTCTCGAGCTTCATGCTGCACTGGCTCGGCGAGGATCGCCGCCCATGGTCGCCGCAGCTTGCGGTGCTCACGAACCTCAGCCCGAACCATCTCGACTGGCATGGAGACCTCCGGAGCTACATCCGCGCGAAGTCCCAGATCGTCGCGCACCGCGCCGAGTCCAGGCTGCTCACCGCCTTCCATCGCGAGCATCCCGAGGCCTCCGACACCGCGGCGCAGGCCGGGAGCGACTGGTGGACCACTCCGGCCAAGGCGACGGAGCACCACTGGAACGCGGTCGATCCCGAGGCGATCGATCTTCGCGTGCTCGGCTCGCACCAGCGGCGAAATGCACGGCTTGCCCTCGCCGCGGTCAAGGCGATCCTCGAGATCGAGGCGATCGAGCGCGAGCACGAGAAGCTCCATCGTTCGCTCGGCGAGTTCACGGGGCTGCCGCATCGGCTGCAGCTCCTGCCTTCGCTCCCCGGGCTTCCGAACATCCGCTTCATCGACGACTCCAAGTCGACCACGCCCGACGCCACGCTCCTCGCGATCGAGGCGTTGGAGGACCCTTCACGAGTCCATCTGATCGCCGGAGGCGCCGACAAGGGCGCCGACCTCGCCGCGATCCGCGGCCAGGCCCCTTCGCTGGCGGGTCTCTATGCGATCGGATCGGTCTCCACCGCGCTCATGCATGGCGACTCACGCGATGCACGAAGCCTGCTCAGCGGCACGCTGCGACAGGCGATCGAGGACGCCATGCCGAAGTTGCGCGACGGCGACACGCTGCTCCTGAGCCCCGGCTGCGCGAGTTGGGACCAGTTCAGCGACTACCGCGAACGCGGCAAGGCCTTCGCGGCCGAGATCGCCCGTCGTGCTGGTGGCGACGCGTCTCCCTGACGCGCCGCGAGTGCGTCGACGCGATCCCGCCGGCGATTCACGCCCCCGGCACCTCGAAGCCCGGACGATAGTTGCGCCGCACGATCGACTCGGTGGCATCGGGGTTGTTCGTGAACGAGAGCGAAGCCTTGTCCCAGAGCAGTTCCTGACCGGGATACCTCGCCGCCTTCGCACACAGCAGACCCGCCTCGGCCATCGCGGCGCCGGCGGCAAAGGGCGTCTGGATGAACGCTTCCTTGCCCATGCAGCCGTCGACCCAGCAGTGCCAGTGGTTCCGCTCGGCCCGCTTCTCGAGACCCTCGAGGGTGCTCCAGTCGAAGGGCTTGCCGTCGCGCCAGACCGTCAGTCCACCCTCCGGCTCGACGTAGAGCACGCCGCCCTCGCAGACCACCAGCGTTCCGGTGCCCGCGAACTCGCCCGGCGGAAGCCCCAGCGCCGCCCGCGAAGGCCGCTGCCCCTTGTCGGAGTAGTGAAGGGGAAGCACGCCGTTCGCGAAGCGGCCACCGGGATCCGGATACGCGAGCGTCGAGGCGACGTGCTGCGCGTGATAGAAGCCCGAGGGCTCGCGGGTCTGCGAGATCACCGAGACCGGGCTCTTGAGGTTGTAGGCGTAGACCGGCACATCGAGCAGATGCGTGCACCAGTCGCCGAGCTGTCCGGTGCCGTAGTCCCAGCTCGATCGCCAGCGCAGTCCGACGAGTCCGTCGCGATAGGGCGCGTCCTCGGCGGATCCAAGCCACAGCGGCCAATCGATCGTCGCGGGCGGCGTCGACGGCTCGGGCACCGGCCCGTAGTAGAAGTAGGCGTTGCCGTCGTCCGGCGGACCGTTCACCCAGACATGGCTTTCGACCGGCTTGCCGAGCAGATCCTTCTCGAGGATCTCGACCGCGTACTGCCGACCGGTCTTGCCCATCCGCTGGTTGCCGACCTGCGTGACGAGCCTCGGGTTCGCCGCCGCCGCCGCCTCGATCGCCGCGACCTCCGACAGCTGCTGCACCAGCGGCTTCTGCCCGTAGCAGTGCTTGCCGTTCTGGAGGGCGAGAATCATCGGGAGCGCATGGTTGTGGTCGGGCGTGCAGACGATGACCGCGTCGAACTTGTCGCCATGCGCGTCGAAGGCCTCGCGGTAGTCCTTGCAGGTGAAGGCCTGCGGCCGGTCCTTGGCGGCGTTCGCGAGCGCATTCGAATCGACGTCGCACAGCCCGGAGATCACCACGTCGGGATGCGACTCGAGCTGCTGCCGGTCGTACGGGGCGATGCTTCCGCCCACGCCGATCTGCAGGATCTGAAGCTTCTCGAGCCTCGAGCGTCGGCGCGGCATCGCCGCCATCGCCCCGAGCGCCGTGCTGGCGGAACCGAGCAGCGATGCCGCCGCGAGGCCTCCCGCGGCTGTGGCGGCGGAGCGAAGGACGGTGCGGCGAGAGAGGCTCATGGCGTGGCTCCGTTCAAAGGATTGGCGTCGTCGCGATCGGACTTCTGGAAAGTACCGCACACTCGCCACCTCCGCACGTCGCTCGCCGCGGAAGGGTTCGCCGGAAGCGCTCGATCCGCCGCAGGGCCTCCAGCCGCGAGTCGGACGCAGATCACTCCCGTGGAGAGACACCGAGCGAACGGAAGACGCGGAGCACTCCGGGAACGAGAAGCTTCAGTTGAAGCGCCTCGCCGCCGAGGACGGGAGGTTCTCTGCGGCTTTGCGGCTGCCAGCCCTGCTCGGATCGAACCTCTGCCCGCGAGTCAAACTCAGATCGCTCCCGTGGCGCCACGCGGAGGGCCCCATGCAGAAACAGCCCCGCGGGGGCGGGGCCGTTGACCACGAGGGTGCCGCCGCTGACGGTCAGGTCGGAGGTGCTGGTCGCCCCGGAGGCGAGCTCGAGCACGCCGGCGTCGACCCGGATCCCGCCGGCGACCTTGGAGAGGGAACCGGAGCCGGTGAGCTGGGTGCCAACCG
>JBMTTG010000122.1:0-8600 GCA_049449095.1 Phycisphaerales bacterium
ACCCGCTGCGGCGGGGCGTCGAGGGCGATCGCCGTCGTGCGACCGAACCGATCGGGCGCGGTCCCCGGACCTCCGAAGGTGGTGACGTGGATCGGCAGCGCTCCGCGCCAATCGAAGACGACGACCGAGGCGGTCTCGGGCTCCCAGAGCGCCACGAGGTCTCCATCGGCGGCGATGCCCGGGCCGAAGTGGCTGAGCACGCCATCGAGCGAGGGAAGCTCTCCCTGGGCCGCGGTCGGCTCGGCCGTCGGGTCGCCCTCGAACCACTGCACGCGGCGCTCGAAGGGCTCGACCACCGCCGCGGTCATGCCGTCGGGGGCGACCGCGAGGTCGACCGGATAGTGGATCCGGCCCTCGCCCTGACGCGGGATCACCGCGTGCATGCCCCACTGCCCAGCCGGCTCGCCGTCGAGGGTGTGGATCGCGATGCGATGGTTGAGCCGATCGGTGACGAGCAGCCGGTCGCCGACGACTTCGACCGCGAACGGCTCCACGAAGAGCCCGGGAAAGGGTCCTCGATCGCCGAAGGCTGAGCGGTACGAGCCATCCGCGGCGAGCACCACGATCCGGTGCCGATCGCGATCCGCGACGAAGATCCGCCCATCGGACGCCACCGCGAGGTCGATCGGATCGCCCCATCCGCCGGGGACCTCCTCGCCCGAGACGCGCCGCATCGCGCGACCCTCCCGGTCAAGCAGCACGACCTCCCTCTGGCGGCGATCGATCACGGCCATCCCGTCGGCCATCTCCGCCGCCGCGATCGGTTCGAGCGGCGGCCCTCCCGGTCCGATCGCCGGCTCGGCAAGCACGTCGGCTCCGGCGCCCGTGATCCGATGCACGGTGCCGGCTCCCGGGTCGGAGACGAGCAGCGAACCATCTCGGCCCGCGTCGATCCGGCTCGGCGCGATCAGACCCGACAACTGCACGGGCTCGTCGCGCGTTCCTCCCCGCACCGCGATCAGGTGCGGCGATGAACCACCCTCGAGGACCCAGAGCACGCCGTCCGAGGTGAACGTCGCCGAGACGGGCACCTCGATCGGTTCGACCGTGGCGGACCAGCGGACCTTCCCGTCGGCGAGGGCGGTCCGCGAGCCATCCTGCGCGGCCGACGCCCGCGGCCCGTTCAGGCCGGCCGCGACGAGGGCCAGCATCGCCGCGAGGTTCCGCCGGACAAACAGACGTGAGCAAGGGCGCGTCGAACCGTTCACGGTGCGCAAGGCCGGCGCGATGCTTCCGCAGGAGCGTTCGGACATGGGCGGAGGGTAGGCGACGGGCGAAGTCCGCTCCTCGTTACAGTCCCCTGCTTCGCCCGAGGCTCCATGTCGACCCACGCCGCTCACCGTCCGAAGTCGCCGCTCGATCGGTTCGTCGCGTGGTTCGCCATCGCCGGCACGGTGGCGGTCGCGATCCTCTCGGTGGTGGGGTTCGCTTCGCACGCGGGCCATGAGGCGGTGCCGAAGGCCGAGGCCGCCGACATCGCCGAACTCGAGCCTCCATTCGTCGATCCGGCCGAGGGCGAGACCGTGGCCGCGCCGGCGACCTCGCACGGCGAACACGGCTCGTCCCCGGCGGCGCCGCCCCCGATGTGGTGGCTCGGCACGATCCCGTTCGTGGCGCTGCTTCTGGCGATCGCCGTGCTCCCGCTCGTGCCCCGCACCGCGCATTGGTGGGAAGCGAACCTGCATCGGCTTGCCGTGGCGCTCGGGCTCGCGTTCCTGACGCTCGCCTACTACGTCTGGGTCGGCGGCGCCGGGGTCGCGATCGCGGCCGTCGAGCATGCGATTCCCGGCGAGTACGTGCCGTTCATCGTCCTGCTCTTCTCGCTCTACGTCATCAGCGGCGGGATCGCGATCCTCGGCGACTTCCGCCCAAGCCCGCTCGTGAACACCACCTTCCTCGCGATCGGCACCGCCATCGCGAGCGCCGTCGGCACCACCGGCGCGAGCATGCTGCTGATCTGGCCGCTGCTGCGCACGCTGGCGAAGCGCCGTCATCGCGTGCACACGGTGATCTTCTTCATCTTCCTCGTCGCGAACGTCGGCGGGACCCTGCTGCCGACCGGCGATCCGCCGCTCTTCCTCGGCTACCTGCGAGGGGTTCCCTTCCTCTGGACGCTCTCGCTCTGGGGCGAATGGCTCGCGACGTCGAGCGCCCTGCTGATCGCCTACTTCATCTGGGACACCCTCGCCTGGCGGCGCGAGGACGTCGAGGTCCGGGCGTGGCGTCCGTCGGGCGGCGGCTTCCGCATCGTCGGCGGCCTCAACCTGCTCTGGCTCGCGCTCGTGGTGCTGCTCGTGGCGACCGTGCAGGAAGGGAAGCCGTTTCCGTTCGCCGGGTTCACCGCGTTCCCCTTCCTCCGCGAACTGCTGATGCTCGCCTGCGTGGGGCTGAGCCTGGCGACGACGCCGCGCGAAGCCCGCGAGACCAACCGCTTCAACTACACCGCGATCCTCGAGGTCGCCTGCCTGTTCGTCGGCATCTTCATCACCATGCAGGTGCCGCTCGAAGTGCTCAAGGCCAGCGGCGGCGAGCTGGGGCTCTCGAGCCCCGCCCAGTTCTTCTGGTTCACCGGCGTCCTCTCGAGCTTCCTCGACAACGCCCCGACCTACCTGGTCTTCTTCCAGACCGCCGAGACGCTGACCCACGAGCCGGGAGCCGGCATCCTGCAGCTGCTCGGCGGCGAGTACGTCCGCGAGGACCTGCTGACCGGCGTGTCGATCGGCGCGGTCTTCATGGGCGCGATGACCTACATCGGCAACGGCCCGAACTTCATGGTTCGGTCGATCGCGGAGCAGTCGGGCATCCGCATGCCGAGCTTCTTCGGCTACATGCTGTACTCGGCCGCGATCCTGCTGCCGCTGATGATCGTGCTGACGCTCGTCTTCCTCTGAACCGGCGTCGACGCGATCACGTGCCGGAACCGAGATCGGCGCCCTTGCCCGACCGCTTCATCGTGGCGTAGATCACCGACTGCACCACCACCGACTCGCCGAGCAGCCGGCCGACCCGCTCACCGGCGTGGTCGAGGTCGCGGAAGTTCCCCGCATCGATCTCCTGCTCGAACTCGTCGAGCGAGTTCTCGACCGCGAGCATCATCGAGGCGATGACCGCCCACTCGTGGCGGGACTCCGGCCAGAACTCGCTCGCGCGGGCCAGCTCGATCGGCACCGTGAAGCGCCATCCCTCGTCGGTCTCCACCATCGAGACGAGTCCGCCCGCGGCCGGCTCGTCGTCGAGGGAAAGCGCGGCCGTGCCGTCGCCGAGGTCCTCCGCCGAGAGCCGCTCCCGCTGCTCGAGGAGGAAGGCGAACGGATCCATGATCGCCTCGGAGACCCGGGCCCCGAAGTCGCCGCCCTGGGTCAAGCGCTGCGCGACCTCGCCCTCCCGTTCGAAGTCGGCGGGATACCGCTCCTTCAGCTTCTTCGAGACCCGCGCAAGCCGACCGAGCATGTCCCCAAGCTTGCCGCGAACATCCTCGATCGCACTGGCCTCGGTCACGCCATCGCTGTAGGTGACGGGCCGAGCCTCGAGATGGATCAGGGACGGAAGCCGATCGATCCGCCCCTCTTCGACGAGACGCATCGCGGTGTCGAGGGTCGCCTCGGGGGTGCCGGTCTCGAGATTCGCCTCGCAGCCGAAGAGGGCCACCGCCGCAAGCAGCGGCGAGCAGCGTGTCGCGAGGCGGCCGAGCGTCAGGGTTCGGAGCGGCATGGTCTTCGGAGTCCTTCACAAGCCTCGATGTCGCGGTTGCACGCGAGGCGTCGCCTTGGTTCGACGACGCTCCCGGAAGGGATTCCAGCGGGCGTCGGACCGTATGATCCTTCCCGTGTCGGAGGCGAGTGCAACCATCCTGCTGAACGGCGAACCGAAGCCGCTCGTTCCGGGCGAGACGGTGGCCGACCTGATCGAACGGCTCGGCCTGACGACCTCGCCCTGCGCGGTCGAGCTCAACCGCCGGGTGGTGCCCCGCCGCGACCACGCTTCGACGTCCCTCGCCGCCGACGATCGCCTCGAGATCGTGACCCTGGTGGGCGGCGGCTGAATGCGACCGACCCGCCCATGACCACCACCCCGACTCCATCGTCCTCCTCCGCCTCGAGTCTCGACGTCGCCAAGGTTCCGCCGCTTGCGATCGCGGGCTTCACCCTGCGAAGCCGGCTGATCGCCGGGACCGGCAAGTACGCCGACTTCGAACTCATGCAGCAAGCCCTCGATGCGAGCGGCTGCGATGCAGTCACCGTCGCGGTCCGCCGCGAGCGGCTCGTCGATGCGCAGGGGCGATCGCTCCTCGACCATCTCGACACCGACCGCTACACCGTGCTCCCCAACACCGCCGGCTGCTTCAGTGCGGAGGACGCGGTGCGCGTCGCAAGGCTGGGGCGAGAACTGCTCGACCAGCTCGGCAACGCCGGCAAGGACTGGGTGAAGCTCGAGGTGCTCGGCGACCGCAAGACGCTGCTGCCCGATCCGATGGGCACGCTCGAAGCCTGCCGCGAACTCGTCGCGGACGGCTTCACGGTGCTCTGCTACTCGAGCGACGATCCGATCGCGGCCGCAAGGCTTCGCGATGCAGGCGCCGCGAGCGTGATGCCCGCGGGCAGCCCGATCGGCTCGGGACGAGGCGTCGCGAACCCCTCGGCGATCTCGCTCTGCCTCGAACTCCTCAAGGACCCCGCCTCGGGCGGCGACCCGAACTATCCGGTCATCGTCGATGCGGGCGTCGGCACGCCGAGCGACGTGACGGTGGCGATGGAACTCGGCGCCGACGGCGTGCTGCTCAACACCGGCATCGCCCACGCGAAGGATCCTGTCGCCATGGCCCACGCGATGCGCCTCGCCTGCGAAGCGGGATACGTCGGCTATCGCGCCGGCCGCATCCCGATGCGGCGCTACGCGACCGCGTCGAGCCCGTGGGAAGGCGTCATCTCCTACATCCCGGGGGAGTGAGCTCCGCGATCGCGGCGAGCCGACGGCGTCAATGCGCCACCCGCTTGCCAAGGCGCGGCGAGAGATCCTTCAACTGCTTCTCGAGGATCTCCCGAGTCTTCGCCTCGAGGTTCAGGCGAAGGAGCGGCTCGGTGTTGCTCGGGCGGACGTTGCACCACCAGTCGCCGGCGTCGAGGCTCAGGCCGTCGAGCTTCGAGGCCTTGGCCTTGGGATAGGCCTTGCGAAGCGCGTCGATCGCCGCGGCGGGATCCTCGTTCTGGAAGTTGATCTCGCCGGAGTGGGCGTACCGACGGAACGGCTTCACGAGCTCCGAGAGCGAACGGTCGGACTGCGCGAGCGCCGTGACCACCTCCGCGAAGATCCTCGCGCCGTTGTCGGTGTTGAAGGTGTCGCGAAAGTAGAAGTGGCCGGAGAGCTCGCCGCCGACGATCGCGGACTCCTTCGCCATCCGCGCCTTCATGAAGACGTGCCCCACCCGCTCCTCGACCGGCCGACCCCCCGCCGCCTCGATCGCCTCGCGGACCGCGCGGCTCGAGCGGAGGTCGTAGACGACGGCCGCGCCGGGCTCCTTCGCAAGAAACCTCGACACGAGCCACGCGAGCACGAGATCGCACGGCACCGGTTCGCCTTGCTCGTCGATCACCATGCAGCGATCCGCGTCGCCGTCGAAGCAGAAGCCGACCGCCGCCTTGCGCGACACCACCGCCTCGCGGGTCTGGGCAAGGTTCGCCTCGACGAGCGGGTTGGGCTCGTGCGCAAACTCGCCGGACTCGTTGTCGAAGTTGAGCCTCGAGATCTGCAGGCCCTTCACGTCGCCGAAGAGCTTCGGCACCATCGTGCCCGCCATGCCGTTGGAGGCGTCGACCACCACCTTCAGCGAACGCTTGCCGCTCGCGAGATCGGGATCGAGGAACGCGCCGATGTGCGCCCGGTAGGCCTCCCAGAGATCGCGAGACTCCTCGCGCCCCCCCTTGGACTGCACCTTCTCCTTCTCGACGAGCGCTGCGAGCCGGCGGATCTCCTCGAGGCCGGTGCCGGAGCCGACGGGCTTCGCGCCGCGACGCGAGATCTTGAAGCCGTTGTAGTTGGCGGGATTGTGCGAGGCGGTCACCTGCACGCCGCCCGCGCAGCCGAGCAGGTGGATCGCGAAGTAGACCATCGAGGTGTCCACCCGCCCGAGGTCGATGACGTGGGCCCCGCACGCCCGCATCCCCTGCCGCAGGGCCTCGGCAAGCGACGGCGAGCTCTTCCGCATGTCCTGCCCCACCACGAGATGCCGCATCATCGGGTCGTCGAATCCGCCCTCGGACGCCTCCTGCAGGAGCAGTTCGGCGGTCGCGTAGCCGATCTGCCAGGCGATCTTCTCGTTGAGGGGCTTGGGATAGGTGGCCCGGACGTCGTAGGCCTTGAAGACTTTGCCGAGCACGAGAATCTCCGTCGGGGGCTGTTGCGAGGCGGCGGGCTAGCCCCTGGGCGCAAGACCCCCAAGGAGCCGGTTCCGGGGGCTGACTCGATCGAATCCACCGTTATACTGCCCGACTTGCCCTGAATCCGACCCGAAGCGTTTCGGGCCAGTGTTCAGGATCGACGCCACCTCGCGCGTGGCGATGCGTCGAGGGTCCCCAAGCCGCCGCGACGTTCGCGTCGGCGTCCCCGCTGTTCGAAGCGCCCCGGCACGGACCGGGGGCCGGCTTGCCGGCCGCCACGTCCCGCTCCGTCGGTGTCGCTGCCAGGAAACCCACCATGAGCACGCTCGTCCAGGAACTCATCGACGCCGGAATCCACTTCGGCCAGCGCCGCAGCAACTGGAACCCGCGGATGGCCCCGTACATCTGGGACACCCGCAACGGCATCTCGATCATCGACATCAAGGAGACCATCAAGGGACTCCTGCTGGCGAAGCGGTTCCTGCAGAAGACCGTGGCGAGCGGCAAGGACGTGGTGTTCGTCGGAACCAAGCGCCAGGCGAAGGGCGCCATCGAGCAGCACGCGACCGACGTCGGCATGCCCTACGTCACCGAGCGATGGCTCGGCGGCACGCTCACCAACTTCCGCACCATCCGCGAGCGGCTCAAGCGGCTCGAGGAGCTCGAGAACCTCATCGAGACCGGCGAGATCCGCAAGTACTCCAAGAAGATGGAGTCGCAGCTCTCCCGCGAGCAGAAGAAGATCTTCCGCAACCTCAACGGCGTTCGCACCATGACCCGTCTGCCGGGCGCGATGGTGGTGATCGACGTCAACCGCGAGCTCAACGCGCTTCGCGAGGCCCGCAATCTCGGCATCCCGACGGTCTGCCTCATCGACACCGACGGCAATCCCGAGCTCGCCGACATCCCGGTCCCAGGCAACGACGACTCGATGCGTTCGATCGACGTCGTGATCCGCGAATTCTGCGCCGCGATCAAGGAAGGCAAGACCCAGCGGATCGCCGACGACGGCAAGCCCGGCGAGGGCGGCGAAGCGGCTCCGCCGCGGCGCCGTTCGAGCCGCAGCCAGTTCCGTTCCGACGAACCGGCGCCGGCCTCCGAAGAGGTCGCGGCCGAAGCCGGCGAGCCGTCGGCGGGCTGATCGCCCCCTCGCGGGCGATCGCGAGCGATCGAACCCTGTCCGGTCCGAGCGACCGGTTCCGAAGACCCCACGGTCCCGAAGAGGACCTCTTCCCACGGAGCGACCCATGGACACCGCGGATATCAGCCCCAAGGACGTGATGACCCTCCGGCAGCGCACCGGCCTGGGCATGATGGATTGCAAGAAGGCCCTCGCCGATGCCAACGGCGACATGGCGGCGGCGGAGGAACTCATCCGCCAGCGCATGAAGGGCAAGATGGACTCCCGCACCGACCGGCCCGCCGGCGAAGGCTGCATCGTCGTCGCGATGGACGGCGGCAAGGCCGCGATCCTCGAGGTGCGGGCCGAGACCGACTTCACCGCCCGCAACGACGGGTTCCGCGGCATGGCGGCGGATCTCGCGAAGATGAGCCTCGAGCAGGCCGCCGGCGACGTCGCCGTGACCGACGCGATGACCAAGCGGCTCGACGACGTGCGCCTGACCACCGGCGAGAACATCTCCTTCGCCCGCGGGCGTCGTCTCGATGGCGGCTCGTTCGGCCAGTACATCCACCACGACGGCAAGCTCGGCGTGCTGCTGCAGGTCGAGGGCGAGGTTCCCGCCGACGTCCTCACCGGCATCTGCCAGCACGTCGCGGCGCACGTCCCGACGCCCATGGCCGTCGACGAGCACGGACTCGACGCCGCGGTCGTCGCGAAGAAGCGTGAAGAGGCGCAGGCCGAGGCCGCCGCCTCCGGCAAGCCCGCCGAGATCGCCTCGAAGATCGCCGAGGGCAAGGTCCGCAAGTTCTTCGAGGAGAACACGCTCCTCGGCCAGAAGTTCGTCCGCGACGAGAGCAAGCAGGTCCGCGACCTGCTTCCCAAGGGCGCGAAGATCCTCGCCTTCGTCCGCATGGCGGTCGGCGGCGCCTGATCACGACGCCCTCGCCTCGCGCACCAACGGTTTCTCCTCGCCGCCCGGCCTTGCGCCGGGCGGGTCGTGCGCTACCGCCGCCGTCTCGATGGTGACGGAGCAACGCCGCGCTCGAAACGGTGACCCGTTCGATCCCCCTCCCGTCCCGGCAGTGCGCGATCCTACCGTCTCC
>JBMTTG010000123.1:0-8566 GCA_049449095.1 Phycisphaerales bacterium
AACCGCCACTGGCACCGCTACGAGCGGGCGTACCTGCTGCTCGCGGCGCTCTCGACGCCGCTGGTGCTCTCGGTGCACTCGGTGGTGTCGTTCGACTTCGCGACGAGCCAGCTGCCCGGCTGGCACACCACGATCTTCCCGCCCTACTTCGTGGCGGGTGCGATCTTCTCCGGCTTCGCGATGGTGGTGACGCTGGCGGTTCCGGCCCGCGAGATGTTCGGGCTCAAGAACCTGATCACGCTTCGCCACCTCGACAACATGAACAAGATCATCCTGGTGACCGGCTGCATGGTCGGCTACGCCTACGGGATGGAGTTCTTCATCGCCTGGTACTCGGGCGCGATCTACGAGAAGTTCGCCTTCATCAACCGCGCCTTCGGCCAGTACTGGTGGGCGTACTGGATCATGGTCAGCTGCAACGTCATCACGCCGCAGCTCTTCTGGTTCAAGGCGGTTCGGACGAGCATCCCGCTGATGTTCGTGCTGAGCCTCTTCGTGAACGTCGGCATGTGGTTCGAGCGCTACGTGATCATCGTCACGAGCCTCGCGAACGACTTCCTCCCGAGCTCGTGGGACCAGTTCACCCCGACCTGGGTCGACATCGGCACCATGATGGGCGCGTTCGGCCTGTTCTTCACCCTGTTCCTGCTCTTCTGCCGCTTCCTCCCGATGATCGCGATGGCCGAGGTCAAGGCGATCATGCCGCAGGCCGACCCGCACGCGGGCGACGGCCACGGCGATCACGGGCATGAGCACGCCGCGAAGGGGAGCCACGCATGAGCACCCTCGTCACCACGCCCCGCGAATCCGCCGGAGGCGCCGGCACCCCCGGCAGCCGCCGGCTGTACGGCGTGATCGCCGAGTTCGAGACGCCCGGCGCCCTGATGAAGGCCGCCGAAGAGGTCCGCAAGGCGGGCTATCGCTGGTGGGACTGCTGCACGCCGTTCCCGGTGCACGGCCTCGACAAGGCGATGGGCATCAAGCCGACCCTGCTGCCGTGGTTCGTCTTCGGCGCGGGGGCGACCGGAACCTCGATCGGCTTCCTGCTGCAGTCGTTCACCAACAGCACCGACTTCTCGATCTGGGCGCTCGTGAAGGTGACCGGCTACCCGTTCCTGATCAGCGGCAAGCCGCTGCTCTCGCTGCAGGCGTTCATCCCGGTCATGTTCGAGCTGACCATCCTGCTCGCGGCGACCTCCTGCTTCGGCCTGATGTTCCTCTTCAACGGGCTGCCGCGGCACTCGCATCCGCTGCTCGGCAACGACCGCTTCCGCCGCGTCACCAACGATCGGTTCTTCGTCGTCATCGAGGCGCGTGACCCGCGGTACCGCCCCGGCAAGACCGAGGAGTTCCTGAAGTCGCTCGGCCCGGTCGCGGTCGAGTCGGTCGAGGAGGAACCATGCCCCGCGTGATCGTCTACTCGGTCCTGATCCTGCTGCTGCTCGCGGCGATCCCTCCGGCGATCTTCGCGCGGATGCGGTCGACGCCCAGCGCCGGACGCCCCATCCACATCATTCAGGACATGGACTTCCAGGCGAAGTACAAGACCCAGACCGCCAACCCGCTCTTCGCCGACGGCCGCTCCATGCGGCAGCCGGTGCCGGGCGCGGTCGCCCGCGGCGAGGTGATGGACGACGCGCACTTCTTCGAGGGATCGATCGAGGGCCAGTGGGCCACCGACTTCCCCGAGCAGGTCTCCGTCGACATGGCCTTCCTCGAGCGCGGCCGCGAGCGGTTCGGCATCTACTGCGCGATCTGCCACGGCGACGCCGGCTACGGCAACGGCATCGTGAACATGCGGGCGATGGCCCTCATGGCCAACTCGGACGGACCGGTGGACGGCACCTCCTGGGTGCAGCCCAAGAACCTGCACGGCCCCGAAGTCGTCGCGCAGCCGGTCGGGCAGGTGTTCCACTCGATCTCCAAGGGCATTCGCAACATGGCCGGGTACGAGGCGCAGATCACCACCGCCGACCGCTGGGCGATCGTCGCCTACGTGAAGGCGCTGCAGCTCAGCCAGAACGCGCCCATGAACCTGCGGGTGGAGGCGAACCCATGAGCCACGGACCATCCGCTGCCGCGCTCGAGGCGAAGCTCGACGTCTCGAACATCCGTCTCGGCGCGGCCGGCCTCAAGGCTCGGCGGCTCGCGCTCGTCGCGGGCATCGTCGGCATCGCCGCGACCATCGCCCTCGGACCGTCGTTCGGCGGGGAGCAGGGGGTCTTCCTGCTCAAGAGCTGGCTGCAGGTCTTCCTGCTCGTGCTGTCGGTGTCGCTCGGGGCGCTCTTCTTCGTGATCATCCAGCACCTCACCCATGCGGGCTGGAGCGTCACGGTGCGTCGGCCGGCCGAGTTGATCGCGTCGAACCTCACCTGGATCTGGGTGCTCTTCCTGCCGTTCGTGGTGATGGCCGCCACAGGCAAGCTCTACCTGATCTTCCCGTGGGCGGATCTCGCGCATCTCAAGGAGCACGCGCCCGGCGAGTACGACCTCGTCGTCAAGAAGTCCGCCTACCTCAACCAGCCCTTCTTCTGGATCCGGGCGGGGATCTACTTCGCGGTGTGGGCGCTCCTGGCCCGCTTCTTCCTGAAGGGATCCCTCGAGGTCGGCGAGAGCGGCGACCTCGCGGTCGAGAAGAGGCTCTCCAAGTGGGCCGGCCCCGCGGCGATCGTCTTCGGCCTCACCACGAGCTTCGCGGCGTTCGACTGGATCATGAGCCTCTCGCCGGGCTGGTTCAGCACGATGTTCGGCGTCTACTTCTTCGCCGCCTGTGCGACGACCGGCTTCTCGGCGCTCATCATCTGCTGCATCCTCCTGCAGCGGGCGGGCCGTCTCGAAGGCCTCATCAGCGCCGAGCACTACCAGGACCTCGGCAAGATGCTGTTCGGCTTCGGCATCGTCTTCTGGGCCTACATCGGGTTCAGCCAGTACATGCTGATCTGGTACGCGAACATCCCGGAAGAGACGGGCTGGTTCCTCGCGCGGCAGATCGGCGGATGGCCCGTGCTGAGCCTCGCCCTGCTCTTCGGGCACTTCGTGATTCCGTTCCTCGGGCTCATCTCGAAGTGGCCGAAGCGAAAGCCGCAGTTCCTGATGCTCGGCGCGATCTGGATGCTCGCGTTCGCGTGGCTCGACTTCTTCTGGCTCGTCATGCCGGTCATCCCGCACGACCTGGCCTATGCCACGAGCTACGTCGAGTTCGCGGACAAGCACGCGGGCGAGCCGACCGGGATCCTCAACCCCATCAACGTCACGATGACCATCGGTCTCGTGGGCCTCTTCCTGTGGGCCACGCTCAACCGGCTCGAGCGGTATCCGCTCGTGTGCCGCCGCGACCCGTGGCTCAAGGATGCCGTCGCCTTCGAGAACATGTGAGCCGACCATGAGCGCCACCACCCACGACGAGCACGCCCTCGACGCCACCGAGATGTTGGACGACCCCGAAGCGGGCTCGTCGTGGTTCATCACGATCGCGAGCATCGTCATCCTGATCGTGCTGCTCGTCGCCCTCGCGGTCCTCTTCTTCCGCGCCGAGAACGCGGAGTTCGAGAAGAAGGTCGTCGACAAGGCCTCCGAGCCGCTGATGGACCTTCGCAACGCGCAGAACCTGCTGCTCGCCGAGAGCGGCGACTACACCGACCCCGACACCGGCGAGGTTCGCCGCCGGATTCCGATCCACGCGGCCATGGAGCAGATCGCCACCCAGTACCAAGGCCAGTAAGGCTCGCTGCTGCAAGTACTTATCGGATCCAAGCCCGCGAATCCCTCGCCTGATTCCATTCGACTTCGTGAAATCCGTCACGAAGTGCCTACGAATACCTGACTCCAATCCCCCTCCCATCGCCCTCGTCCATGACCACCCTCATCCGACTTCAGACCGCGGCCGTCGCCCTGCTCGGGCTGGCGGTGACGTCGTCGTGGGCGGCGCAGGAGGGGGGATCGGAGTTCCTGCCGGACCTTCCAAAGGAACTCGTCGGCGTCGACATCATCGAGCGTCTCGACGAGCGCCTGCCGCTCGACACCGTCTTCACCGACGACACCGGCAAGACGATCGCGCTGCGTGAACTCTTCGACGGCGAGCGTCCGGTGCTGCTGCAACTGGGCTACTTCCGGTGCCCGCTGCTGTGCAACCTCGTCCTCAACGGAATGGTCAAGTCGCTCGACGATCTCGACTGGACCGCGGGCGAGAAGTTCCGCGTGGTCGCGGCCTCGATCAATCCCGACGAGCGTCACGAACTGGCCGCCGCGAAGAAGCAGGGCTACGTCGTCGAGTACGGCCGCCCCGGCGTCTCCGACGGCTGGCACTTCCTGACCGGCCCCGAGGCGAGCTCCAAGGCCCTCGCCGACGCGGTCGGCTTCGGCTATCGCCCGCAGTCCGACGGCGAGATCGCCCACGCGGCGGCGATCTTCGTGATCACCCCCGACGGACGCGTGTCGCGCTATCTCTACGGGACGAAGTACGACTCCAAGAACCTCCGACTCGCGCTGCTCGAGGCCTCCGAGGGCCGCATCGGCTCGAGTTGGGACCGCTTCATCCTCTGGTGCCACGTCTACGACCCCGACGCGGGCGGCTACGTGGTCTTCGCCATGCGGGTGATGCAGTTGGGCGGCGTGGTCACCCTGCTGGTGCTCGGTGGCGGCGTCGGCTTCATGTGGTGGCGCGAGTTCCGCGGCCGGCGTGTCGCCGGCGAGCGAGGCGCCGTCGCGGGGCAAGCCGGCTGACGCGAGCGAGGCTCACGAGAACGAACATGCATCTTCCCTTCGACACGACCTTCGCCCTGCTCGCCGCGGCTCCCGTCCCGGCGAACTTCTGGCTTCCCGAAGCCGCCTCGACCCTCGCGGGCGAGACGGACTTCATGTTCGATCTGATCAACTGGATCTGCTACGTGTTCTTCGCGCTGGTCACGGCGCTCCTGGTGGGCTTCGCCTGGAAGTACCGCCAGAAGGGCACCGCCCGCACCGGATTCACCGCCGGACCCACCCACCACACGCCGCTCGAGGTGACCTGGACGATCATCCCGCTGATCATCGTGATCGTCGTCTTCTTCATGGGCTTCAAGGGGTTCCTCAACTTCGCGACCCCGCCCCGCGACACCTACGACATCGACGTCACCGCCGCGAAGTGGCTCTGGACCTTCAAGTACCCCAACGGCGCGACCTCCGACGACCTCTACATCCCCTCCGAGCGGCCGGTGCGGCTGGTCATGCGTTCCGAGGACGTGCTGCACAGCCTGTTCATCCCGCAGTTCCGCATCAAGCGCGACGTGGTGCCGGGCCGCTACAACCAGGTCTGGTTCCAGTCGGACAACCCGACCGGCGAGGATCTCGAGGCGGCCTACGACCTCTTCTGCACCGAGTACTGCGGCACCGGTCACTCGAACATGAACCGCAAGGTGTACGTGCTCGAGCAGACCGCGTTCGACGAGTGGGTGACCGAGCAGGGCCAGTGGCTCGATGCGATCCCGGACGAGGAGCTCTACTTCAAGGCCGGGCCGAAGCTCTTCGCCCGCTGCGCGAACTGCCACAGCCTCGATGGAAGCCCCAACACCGGTCCGACGTGGCAGGGTCTCTGGGACCGCGCCCGGAACGGCACCACCGAGTTCACCGACGGCACGAGGCTCGCCGACCTGATCGGCCCGGGCAAGGAGTTCGAGACGCCGGAGGACTACCTCCGCGACTCGATCTACAACCCGGGCAAGCACCTCGTGAAGCCCTACACCAACGCGATGCCCACCTTCAAGGGCCAGCTCAACGACCGCATGGTCGAGGCCCTGATCGGCATGATGAAGAACGTCGACCAGTTCGACGCCAAGGGGAACTGGAAGAACGCGCCGGCGCAGTGACCGGACGCGGATGTGCTGCGGGGCCGACGGGCCCCGGGAGACGACCATGACGACCCTCGATCTCACCCGCCCCGGAATCGCCGACACCCCGGCCTCCGACGGCTACCTGACCCACGGCTCCGGCCTCCTGTCGTGGATCTTCACGCTCGATCACAAGCGGATCGGCGTGATGTATCTCGTCTCGGTCCTGGTGAGCTTCTTCATCGGCGGCGTGTTCGCGCTGCTGATCCGGACCGAACTGCTCGCGCCGGGCGGCACGATCATGACCGCCGACCAGTACAACCAGGTCTTCACCCTGCACGGGGCGATCATGGTGTTCCTGGTGATCATTCCGAGCATCCCGGCGGCCCTGGGCAACTTCGTGCTGCCGATCATGCTCGGCGCGAAGGACGTGGCCTTCCCGCGTCTCAACCTCTTCAGCTACTGGCTCTGGATGTTCGGCGCGGTGTTCGCCCTGATCTCGCTCGGCATGGGCGGGTTCGACACGGGCTGGACCTTCTACACCCCGTACTCCACGACCACCTCGACCGGCGGCGTCATCCCGATCCTGACCGCGGTGTTCATCCTCGGGTTCAGCTCGATCTTCACGGGCATGAACTTCGTGGTGACGATCCACAAGCTCCGCCCGCCGGGCATGACCTGGTTCCGGATGCCGCTGTTCCTGTGGGCGCTCTACGCGACCGCGCTCATCCAGGTGCTGGCGACGCCGGTGCTGGCGATCACCCTGCTGCTCCTGATCGTGGAGCGGACCCTCGACATCGGCATCTTCAACCCGGCGATGGGCGGCGACCCGGTGCTCTACCAGCACTTCTTCTGGTTCTACAGCCATCCCGCGGTCTACATCATGATCCTGCCGGCGATGGGCATCATCAGCGAGATCATCGCCGTCCACTCGCACCGCCACATCTTCGGCTACAGCTTCATCGCCTTCAGCTCGGTGGCGATCGCGATCTTCAGCTTCCTGGTCTGGGGCCACCACATGTTCACCAGCGGCCAGAGCGCCCTGATGAACACGCTCTTCTCGGCGATCACCTTCAGCGTGGCGATCCCCTCCGCGATCAAGGTGTTCAACTGGCTGGCGACCCTCTACAAGGGCTCGATCAGCCTGAACACTCCGATGATGTACGGGCTCGGCTTCATCTTCCTCTTCACCATCGGCGGGCTGACCGGCATCCACCTCGGCACGCTCAACGTCGACATCCACCTGCACGACACCTACTTCGTGGTGGCGCACTTCCACTACGTGATGATGGGCAGCGCCCTGATCGCGATGATCGGCGGACTGCACCACTGGTGGCCGAAGATGACCGGTCGCATGTACTCGGAGAAGTGGGGCCAGATCGCCTTCTGGCTCGTCTTCATCGGGTTCAACGTGACCTTCTTCACGCAGTTCATGCTCGGCAGCCAGGGCATGCCGCGGCGGTACTACGACTACCTGCCGGAGTTCCAGACCTACCACGTCATCTCGACGATCGGCTCCTACATCATGGCCCTCGGGTTCGGCGTGATCGGCGTCTACCTCCTGCACTCCTGCTATCGCGGCAAGAAGGCCCCGGCCAATCCGTGGGGCGGCCGAAGCCTCGAGTGGCAGTGCAGCTCGCCGCCGCCCTACTACAACTTCGCGACCACCCCGAAGGTCGGCGACTGCTACGACTTCAGCGTGGTCCGCTGGGACGACGCGGAGCAGGGCTACGTCGTCGATCGCGATCTCGATCCCTCGCTCCGCGGCGACAAGCCCGCCGCGGCCGGAGCCCACTGATGTCGGCGATCCCGGCGCACCCCGAGCCCGCCGACGCGGGCGGGCACGACCACGGCCATGGGCACGACGGTCACCACGGGCACTCCGAGTACCCGTTCCTCGCCCACCACTTCGAGACGCCCGCGCAGCAGTTCGACAGCGGCAAGCTCGGCATGTGGCTCTTCCTCGCGACCGAAGTGCTCTTCTTCGGCGGGCTCTTCGCCGCCTATGCGGTGCTGCGGTTCAAGAACCCCGAGGTCTTCGCGTACAGCGCGAACTACCTCGACACCATCATGGGCGGCATCAACACCTGCGTGCTGATCGCCTCGAGCCTCACGATGGCGCTCGCGGTCCGCTTCGCGCAGACCGACAAGATCAAGCCGATGATCGTCTGCCTCGTGCTCACCTTCATGGGCGCGGTCGGCTTCATGGTCATCAAGTACTTCGAGTACACCCACAAGATCCACGACCATCTCGTCTGGGGTCCGACGTTCTACGTGCCGCCCGACGAGGAGGTCGCGAAGGATGTGAACACGCCTCCGGCCGCCGAGCCCGCGGCGGCGCCGACCTTCGAGTCGGTGGCGCTCACCGAGGCCTCGCCGGCGGCGGCCATGTTCGCGCTGCCGCCCGCCGAGTCGACGGTGATCGCGAAGGCGCCGACCGGCCCGGCCGGCCTTGCGGACGATCTCGGCACGCCGACCGTGGCGCCGGCCTATCCGGAGACCGCCGAGAAGACCGCGATCAAGCATCTCGAGGATCCGAAGATGCCGGTGGGAACCCACCAGTTCTTCGCCATCTACTACGCGATGACCGGTCTGCACGGCATCCACGTCGTGGTCGGGATGATCGTGATCGGGTGGTTGATCTGGAAGGGCCTCAAGGGCCACTTCGGCAGCAAGTACTACACCCCGGTCGATCTCGGCGGCCTCTACTGGCACGTCGTCGACCTGATCTGGATCTTCCTCTTCCCGCTCTTCTATCTGAT
>JBMTTG010000124.1:0-8558 GCA_049449095.1 Phycisphaerales bacterium
GCCGCCGGCGCCGCAGGCGAGGACCGGTATAGTCGCCGCATGACCCTCGAACGTCTCGACGCGGCGGCCCTCGAGGCCGGTCTCTCGAAGTTGCCCGACTGGAGCCGCAGCGGCGAGTCGATCCACCGGACCTACGCCTTCAAGGACTTCCTCGAGTCGATGGCCTTCGTCAATCGCGTCGCGGCGCGGGCGGAGGAGGTCCAGCACCACCCCGATCTCCTGATCCGCTGGAACAAGGTCACGCTGACGCTCTCGACCCACGACGCGAACGGCCTCACCGAGAAGGATCTCGCGATGGCCGCCGACTGCGATCGGTTCGCGGCCGGCTGAGACGGCTCACTCCCGCTCCGGATCGTCGAAGGCCGAGAGGTCCCGCAGCATCGGTGCCGCGAGGCTCTCGAGAATCCGCACCCGAAGGCCATCCGTCACGACCTGCTCGGTGCGCAGAACGCGCTGCGGGCCGACGGTCGTGCCCTTCGCCAGCGGCACCCACGTCCCGCCGTCGAGCCGGTCGATCTCGAACTTCGCGATCCGCTGGCCGAAGGCGATCGGTTCACGCAGTCGAACCGTGTCGAGGGTGATCGGCGCGTCGAAGCGCACCTCGATGGTCGCGGCCCGCACCTCATCGTCGGTCGCCCACAGGGTCGTGTCGTCGCCGTCGAGAAGGTTCGCCGCCGCGAAGCGCGGACTGCCTTCCCGCACCGCGTCGGCGGAGGCGACCGCGCCGCGTCGCAAGAGATCCTCGTCGAAGATCGCGTCGAGGCGGGTTCGAAGGCCTTCGAGCGCCTCGATGTCGCGCTCGTGGATCAGCCCGCGCCGATCGGGCGGGAGGTTGAGCAGGAGGTTCGCGCCGCGCCCCACCGAGCCGAACCAGATCTCGAGCAGCTGGTCGACCGACTTCACCTGTTCGTTCTGCGACTCGTGGAAGAACCAGCCCGGCCGGATCGAGACGTCGCACTCGACGCCGATCCAGTGCGATCCGCCGACTTCGCCGCCGGCAAGATCGCCGTGGTCGGGCGTGCCGGGATAGCGGCCCTCGCGGTTCATGGTCTGCCAGCTCGTCTCGGCGGAGAAGCCGCGCTCGTTGCCGACCCAGCGGCATCCCGGGCCGGCGTCGCTGAAGACGATCGCGTCGGGCACCATCGCGAGCAGCTCCGCGAAGGTCTCGTCCCAGCGGTAGTAGGCGTTGCGATCGATGGTGCGGGCCTCGCGCGCGCCGCCGTAGTAGCCGTCGCCGCCGTTGGCGCCGTCGAACCAGATCTCGAAGGCGTCGGGGTAGCGCGAAAGCAGTTCTCGCCACTGGGCGCGATAGGCCTCGAGATAGGCGGGGCGTCCGTACTCGGGATGGTTGCGGTCCCACGGCGAGATGTAGAAGCCGTAGCGCAGGCCTTCCGCCTCGCACGCCTCGACGAACTCGCGCACGAGATCGCCTTCGCCGTTCTTCCAGGGGCTCGCCGCGATGTCGTGGTCGGTGGTCTCGGTCGGCCAGAGGCAGAAGCCGTCGTGGTGCTTCGCGGTGAGGATGAGGCCCTTCATGCCGGCCGCCTTGGCGACCTTCGCCCACTGGCGCACGTCGAGTTCGCTTGGATCGAAGAGGGTCGGCGACTCGTCGCCGTAGCCCCACTCGCGATCGGTGAAGGCGTTGATGCCGTAGTGGATGAAGCCGTAGTACTCGAGTTCGTGCCACGCCTGCTGCGCGGTGCTCGGCAACGCGCCACATGGAGCCGGCGGCGTGACGGAGAACTCGTCGGGATCGAGACGCACGCTGACCACATAGGGCTGCTCGCCAGGCGTCCAGTGCCCGTAGGTCGTGAGCACCACCGTGCCGTCGGGCAGTCGTTCGACGCCCGGATACGCGCAGTCCCAGCGATGGTGGTTGTCCATGAGCCGCACGCGGAAGGCGCTGGTGGCCGGCGCGTCCTTCGCGCGCACGAGTTCCTCCCACGGCCCGACCCACGCGATCCAGTCGCCCGCGGTCGGGCTGCCCGGGCGGGTGTCGCGGAAGGAGACGACGACCCGCCCATCGGGCAGGAGCACGCCCGCATGGCGGTCGCCGACGAGATCGTCCGGCACCTCGCGCGGCTCGCTCCAGGTGCGGCCTTCGTCCGAGGAGAACATCACGTGCGAGTTGAGGCGCCGCCGGTTCTCGCGCAGGAACATCGCGAGCGTCGAGCCGTCCGGCGAGCGGAAGACGCCGGGCTCGCAGAGATGGATGTCGCTTCCCTGCCAGAGTTCCCGCGGCTCGCTCCACGTGAGCCCGCCGTCGCTCGAGCGCGTCTCGAAGAGGCGGAACGCGCCGGCCTTGCCCCCGTTCTCCTGTGGGCGGAAGAAGCGGCCGTCGTCGTGGAAGTACGCCGCGTGCGTGCCGTCGGCGAGCGCGACCACCGAACTCATCGCGACGATGCCGCCGAAGTCGCCGATCGGTTCGAGCGGCGACCACGTCGCGCCGTCGTCGTCGGAGTAGGCGCGGCGGATCGGATGCAGGCCGGAGAAGACGACGAGCCGCTTCGTGCCGTCGCGCGGATCGACGAGGCGATGGATCGTCGGCGTCTCCTGGCTCGTCGCCCAGTTCTCCGGCACCGGCAGGCGCTCGGACCACGTGAGCCCGCCGTCGTCGCTGCGCTTCAGGACGATCGCGCCGCGGCCGTGGCCCTTGGGGTAGACCGCGATCATGGTGCGGCCGTCCTCGAGGAGCACCGTGGTCGGATGCCCGAGGTACTGCCCGGCCTCGCGATCGACGACGACCTGCCGCGCGGCGTCGCGCGAGAGATCGAACTGCGGCACGGGCGGGGCGGCGTGCGCGGTGATCGAGCCTGCCGCAAGCAGCAGGAGACTTGCGAGGCGAGCGGCGGTACGACGGCGGAGATCGAGGAGCGATGCCATGGCGCGAGTCTACGGGCAGGACATCGCCGCGGGATCGGCCTCGCGATGCCGCGGCGCCGGCTCCGTATGATCCGCCGCACCATGGCGGCCTCGAAGCATCTCGCGCTCTACTCGGGCTCCTTCGATCCCATCACGCTCGGGCATCTCGACGTGCTGAAGCGGGCGCGGGGGGTCTTCGACGAGATCGTGGTCGCGATCGGCCGCAACCCCGAGAAGGAGGCGCTCTTCTCGATCGCGGAGCGGGTCGCGATGGCGAAGTCGCTCGTCGAGGAACTTCTCCGCGAGGAGCCGGGCGGGGCCGCGGTCCGGGTCGAGACGTATCAAGGCCTCACCGTCGACTTCGCGCGGGAGATCGGCGCGACGGCGCTCCTGCGGGGCATCCGCCACGCGAGCGATCTCGCCTCGGAGTGTCAGCTCGCGATCACCAACCGCCAGGTCGCGGGGGTCGAGACGGTCTTCCTCGTGACGGGCGAGGCGTTCGCCTACACGAGCTCGAGCCTCATCAAGCAGATCGCGGCGCTCGGCGGCGACCTCGACCGCCTTGCCTCGATGGTGCCCGCGATGGTGCTCGACGCGCTTCGCGCCAAGCGCCGAGACCCGAACAATCCCCTTGGCCGGCTCGCCCGCAACGCGCCCGAGGAGTGATCCTCGCGTCCGAATCGGACGGTCCGTGCCGACTCCAACCACTCGCTTCGCTTCGAGACCATCGCCCGCATGAGCGTCACCTTCCGCATCCTCTCGATCGGCGCCCTTGGCACGCACCCCCTCTGGAACGAGCGTGCCCCGCAGCGGCCCGATCACGCGACGACGACGCTGATCGTCTCGGGCGACGCGCGGATCGTGGTCGATCCCTCGCTGCCGCCGCCGATTCTCGAGGCGCGGATGAAGGAGCGCACGCCGATCCGCCCCGACGAGGTGACGCAGGTCTTTCTGACCTCGTTCCATCCGATCCGCCGACGCGGGCTCGCGCTCTTCCCGAACGCGAAGGTCCTGCTCGACGTCCGCGAGCGGCAGGCACTTGAAGGTTCGCTGCGGGCAAAGCTCGCGGAGGCTCAGGAGGCCGGCGACGAGGAGCTCGAGCGCACGCTGCGCGAGGAGCTCGCGACGCTTCTGCGATGCGAGCAGGCGCCGGATCGCCTCGCGGAGGGTGTCGATCTGTTTCCGCTGCCGGGCGACACGCCGGGCACCTGCGGACTGCTGCTCGCGCTGCCTGGCCAGACGGTGCTCGTCTGCGGCGACGCGGGCGCGACCGCGGAGCATCTCGAGCGGGGCATGGTGCTCCCGCACCCGCACGACGTCGAGCAGGCGCGGGCCTCGTTCATGGAGGCGGTCGAGATCGCGGACCTGATCGTCGCCGGACGCGACAACCTGCTCGTCAACCCGATGCGGCGGTATTGAGCAGCAAGGGACTGTGCCCTTCGCTCACCGCAACGGAATCGGCACGATCTGCTCGCGGCCATCGGGCCCGACGACGTTGAGCAAGAGGTCGCGGATCCGCATGCCGCGGCCCATCTGCACGAAGATCCGTCCGGTGCGGGTGTAGAAGTCGTCGAGGTTGCCGATCGGCTGGCTCATCACGCCGACGATCACCGTGCCCTCGGGCATCGCCTCCTGAAGCAGCGAGTCGTCGGCGACGTCGAGCACGATCACGCCGCGGCGGTACGGCACGCCAAGCCGCGACGCATGATCCTCGCTGTGGGTCTCGAGCCGGCGGAGGCCCATCTGGCGCAGCCCGCGGACGATGCCCTCGTTGTTGATCTCCGGCGCGAGCCGGTCGAGCACGATCTCGAGCACGAGGTTGCGATGCGTGCCCGCGATGTGATCGCCGCGCCACACCTCGAAGGCGACCTTGTCGCCGGGGCGACGCGAGCTGATGAGGGCCGGCACGAGTTCACGGCTCGTCACCCGCTGCCCGTCGATCGAGACGATCACGTCGCCGGGCCGCAGGCCGCCGCGCTCGGCGGGACCGTCGGCGGTGACCGCGGTGACGAGGGCGCCGCTGCCGCGGAAGTGGTCCGCGACGAAGGCGAGATCGGGATCGCGGCTCGCGACCGCCTCGGCGACCTCGAGCGGCGCGACGCTCACGCCGAGGAATCCCTTCGCGACCTCGCCGGTGCCGATCAGCTGGTCGACCACCGACTCGATCATGTCCATCGGGATCGCGAGGCCGATGCCGGCGAACTGGCCTTGCCCCACCGCGTTGCCGCGGCCGGTGGCGATCGCGGTGTTCATGCCGACCACGCGGCCGCGCACGTCGGTGAGCGGGCCGCCGGAGTTGCCGGGATTGATCGCCGCGTCGACCTGAATGAAGTTCTCGTAGTCGATGTCCTCGAGGCCGGCGATGCGCCCGAGCCCCGAGACGATGCCCTTCGACATCGAGAAGCGGAAGTCGAAGGGGCTGCCGAAGGCGAAGACGATGTCGCCCTGCTCGAGGTCGTCGCTGTCGCCGCGGATCGACGGATGGACGAGCACGTCGTCGATGCGGACCACCGCGATGTCGGTGCGGAGGTCCATGCCGACGAGCTCGGCTTCGTGCGTGGAGCCGTCGTGCAGCTGCACCTGGATGCGGCTGGCGCCGTCGATGACGTGCGCGTTGGTGACGACGTGCCCGTCGGCGTCGTAGATCCAGCCCGAGCCGGTCGAAAGATACGGCTGCATGCCGGCGCGGCTCGCGAGGCGGCCGCTCGTGCTGACGTGGACGACCGAGGGCTCGACCGCGCGGGCGATGTCGCGGTAGGCCGCGTTGAGTTCGTCGAGGATGGTGCCGCCGGAGAGCCGCTGCGAGGCTTGGACGATCTCGCGCTGCGTGCCCGCGTGGCCGATGCGACGGGCGGCTTCAGGCGCCGCGAAGAGGACCACCGCCGCGGCGCCGGCGACGAGCAGGCTCGGGGCCCAGTGGAACCCGCGGGGCGAGGTGCGATCGGAGGAGTCGGTGCTCATGGCTTCGGAACTCCGTCGAGGCAGGAGGGAGAGAACTCTCGGGTCGGGATGGACAGAACGAATCGGGTGCTTCGGGTGTTCGCGATCCCGGGGCGATCGGAAGGAGACGAGCGACGCAAGTCGCCCGCGGTCGCACCTTCGTGCCGCGCCGCGGGACGGATTCTCGGTCGAAGTCCGATGGTTGGGAGGATCGCCGCCAGAGTTGCAGCGACGCGACGATCGGGTCAGGGACCCGGACGAACGGTCGCCGACGAGCCAGGCTCAGCCGCGATGGCGAAACGCGGCCCGCTCGGCCTCGGACATCGAGTAGGGATGCGGGCCGAGATCGCCGCGGGCGACGCGGTCGCACCAGGTCGAGGCGGCGGCAACGATCGCGTCGCCGATCCGCGCCGCGGGGGCCGCGAAGGCCGGCTGCCAGTCGGTGAGGCCGAGCAGATCCTGCAGCACGACGACCTGGCCGTGGCAGGCGCTGCCCGCGCCGCAGCCGATGACCGGAAGGGCACTCTGTTCGACGATCGCCTCGGCGACCTCCGCGGGGCACGCCTCGACGAGGAGCATCGCGGCGCCGGCAGCCTCGAGGATGCGGGCGTCTTCGACGAGTTAGCGGGCCTTCTCGGCGGTCTTTCCGGCGGCCCAGTAGCCGCCGTGGAGCCGGGTGTGCTGCGGCCGCGAGCCGATGTGGGCGACCACGGGAATCCCCGCGCGGCTCATCTTCTCGACGAGCGGGGCGTGATGGCGATCGACCTCGAGCTTGACCGCGTCCGCGTGGCCCTCGGTCATGAAGCGGCCGGCGTTGCGGACACCGTCCGCCTCGTCGGCTCCGTAGGAAAGGAAGGGCATGTCCGCGAGGACGAACCGGCTCGGGGCGCCGCGCTTCACCGCCGCGGTGATCGTCACCATGAAGTCGAGCGGGGCGTGGATCGTCGCGGGATGGCCGAGGATCACCTCCGCCGCGGTGTCGCCGACGAGCAGCAGCGGCACGCCCGCCCGCTCGAGCCACCGCGCGGTGGTCGCGTCGTAGCAGGTGAGGCAGGCGAACTTCACGCCCTCGCGGCGCCACTTCGCGATCGTGCGGATCGAGATGGTCGCGGGAGCCTCGGCGGAGGCGGATGCGCTCGGAAGCGCCGGGGAGCTCTCGGGCCGGGTCGGCGAGACGGTCATGGCTCAAGTGTACGTCGCGCATCCCCGTCGGATTCGCATCGGATTCGATGGGCTTCGGGTCGCGGACCTCCGCTACCATCGCCGCCCCAATGGTCGGAAACGCCCCGTCATCCTCCACCAAGTCCTCCGGAGAGCCGCTGCTCCAGGTCGTCGATCTGAAGACCCACTTTCCGATCCGCCGCGGGTTCCTGCAGCGGGTCGTCGGGCATGTGAAGGCGGTCGACGGCGTGAGCTTCCGCCTCGCCAAGGGCGAGACGCTCGGTCTCGTCGGCGAGTCGGGCTGCGGCAAGACCACCGTCGGCCGCACGCTGCTTCGGCTCATTCCCGCGACCTCGGGGCGGGTCATCTACAAGGGCGAATCGGTCTTCGATCAGCCGGCCGCCGAGATGCGCCGCCTGCGTCGCGAGATGCAGATCATCTTTCAGGATCCCGCGGGCAGCCTGAACCCCCGCATGCGGGTGGCGAGCATCGTGGGCGAACCGCTCGAGGTGCACGGCCTTGCGACGGGCGAGGAGCTTCGCGACCGCGTCGAGAACCTGCTCGTGCGGTGCGGGCTGTGGAAGTCCGCGGCGGACCGGTACCCCCACGAGTTCAGCGGCGGCCAGCGGCAGCGGATCGGCATCGCGCGGGCGCTCGCGCTCGAGCCCAAGCTCATCGTCTGCGACGAGCCGACCTCGGCCCTCGACGTCTCGATCCAGTCGCAGATCCTGAACCTCCTGAAGGACCTCCAGGACGAGTTCGGCCTCTCGTACCTCTTCATCAGCCACGACATGGCGGTGATCCACCACATCTGCGATCGCATCGCGGTGATGTACGACGGCAAGATCGTCGAGGAGGGCGACCGCGAGGAGATCATCGAGCGGCCGAAGCATCCCTATACGCAGGCGCTCCTCTCGGCGGTGCCCGAGGCGAACCCGCGGCGGGAGCGGAAGCGGATCAAGTACGAAGGGATGCGGATGTGAGCGGGTCGGCGCCGGCGAATCCGCGCATCGTGAAGGCCCTCGTGTGGGGATTCGTGCTCGCGGCGATCGCGGTGACGGTGTGGGGGTTCTTCGTGGTGGGCGACGCGCGGCGAGTCGCGGCGCAGACCGATCGCGAGGTCCGCGCCGCCGCGTGGCTCGTGCTCGTCGCGGCCGATCGGGGCGGCACCATGCCCCGCTCCGACGGCGACCTGCTCGAGGCGTCCGCGGCACTGCCAGACTCGATCGCCGGCGACGCCGAGTTCCGCTGGCCGGCCAAGGCGATCGACGCCGGGCTCGAGCCGGGTGAGGAGAACGTCGACTGGACCGAGGCGTTCGATCGAGTGCGGGTCGTCTTCGCCGAGGATCGTCCGCCGAAGGTGACGGTGGTCGGGCTTCCCACCCGCAACGGCACGCTCGACGAGGTCAACGGCTGGATCGAGTCGTGGGCGGACGCCAACGCCGGCGAGGCGCGGTAGGGTCCCCGGAAGACTCGAAGGAGCGAGCGAGATGGCGATCGACCAGACGAGCCGGCCCGAGACGAGCATGAGCCACGCGAGCGAGACGGAAACGCCGATGCGGCGGGTGCCGCAGGAAGCCCCGACGCAGGACGTC
>JBMTTG010000125.1:0-8492 GCA_049449095.1 Phycisphaerales bacterium
CGCAGATCGACATCAACCATCGCAGTTATTGGACGTTTTCGACCGGAGCGTCGGTCGCCAACTTCACCGGTGGCAGTTTCGAGATGAAGAGGGGCCAGTCCGCGGTTGGCTCCGTCAGTTTCGCGGTGATTCTCGGGACCTATCAGGACTTCTTGAACAACTACAACGCTGGCACGGGGGCCTATACCAATCCCTCCGCGGGCTCCCTCGGCAGCATCATTGTTCAGCAGAGCCTCGACCAGACGCACTTCAGCAACTCCAGTTTCCAGCAGACCGCCTTCAGCGGTGTCACGACGACGCTCGCGGGCGGTACCACCTTCACCGCCGTGCTGTGGTCATCGGTGCCCGATAGCCAGAATCGGGCGTTCTTCGTCAAGCAGGGCGGCGGCAACCTGTTCTGGGCCGACTCCACCGGTACCGCCGTTCCGGTTACGGGATACACGACGGGCAGCAACATCGTGACGCAGACCAGTTCTGTTCCCGGTGCGGGTCTTGCGGCGATGGCCGGGCTCGGATTGGCGGCCCGTCGGCGTCGTCGCTGACACTTCCGATCGCTCACCATCCTCTTTCGTGGCTGATCGATCCAAAGCCGCCCCGGTCCGCCGGGGCGGCTTCTTCGTTCGAGGAGGCGCGATCTCCCCGCTTGCCGCGGTGGGTCAAGGGCCAGGAGCAGCGGGGCTCCTGCGCGGGTTGGGGCAATCTCTCGCGAAAGTCCGGCGATCCCGCCAAGCCGGTGATACGTTCGAGGATCTGTCGCGACTGCGGGCGGACTCGGGCTGCTCCCGACCCCCGCGGGTTCGTCTGGAGGCGTCCCATGCGTCCGATCGCAAGCCTGATCGTTCCGGCCGTCACGGGCCTGATGCTTGCAAGCCCGAGCCTCGCAACCGGCTACCGCTTCGAGATCGACTCGAAGGGCAGCAGCGTCTCGATCGATTTGGGACTCGGGGTGCCGATCGCGGGGAGCCTGATCGGCGACTATGACGCCACCACCAACCCTGGCGGCACCCGCACGCTGCCGGGCTTCTTCGGCGGCAGCGGCAACCAGCCGATCCCCTACTCCGCCGACCTCGACATCGAGGGGACCATCCTCGCCGCGCCGCAGGGCACCTTCGACATGGTCTGGGCGACCGACGCGCCGACCGCGGCGATCGAAGCCCTCTCGATCGACCTCCTCGGCGGCACGCCGGGCGAACTCGACGCGACCTTCACGCTCCTCTTCTCGACCTTCCGGACCTTCAACCCCGACTCGCTCTTCCCGGGCGGCATCCCGATCCCGGTGCCGCTCGGCACCGCGAGCGTCGAGTCGCTGACGCTCAGCCAGTCGGGCGCGGCCACGATCGCGATCCTGCCCGTGAAGGGCGGCGGATGGACCTTTGCGGGACTCGTGCCGGTCGATCTCTACGCGACCATCTCCCAAGGCGATCAGGTCTTCGTGACCGGTCCCACCCCCGCGGAACTTCCCTTGGCCGGCAGCCTCGCCTCCACCCCGCTGGGGCTCGTCATGAGTCTTGCCCTCGACGGCTCGCAGAGTTTCGACGAACCCTTCACGCAGGAGTTCCCCGCGCAGATCGTCGAGCTGCCGACGGTGATTCCATCCGGCAACATCGCCACGGTGATCTTCAGCGGCACCGTCGACGGCGTCTCCGGCACGGCGGCGTTCGCCGGCTCGATCGACGCCTTCGGGGCGATCGACTCGGTCCCGGGCGACCTCAACGGCGACGGGATCGTGAACGGCGCCGACCTGGCGATCCTCCTCGGATCGTGGGGCGACGGCGGCGTGCCGGCGGACCTCAACGGCGATGGGATCGTGAACGGCGCCGACCTGAGCATCCTGCTCGGCGAGTGGGGCGTGAACAAGTAGGGCGTCACCAGACCCGATCCGCGGCGGGAGCGAGTGGTATCCTCTCCGCCCCGTGACCACCCCCGCCCTGCTTGCCGTCGAACTCGACGCCTACCTGCCGGTCCTCGTCATCTTCGTGATGGCGTCGATCTTCGCGGTGATCAACATCGTCGCGAGCCACCTGATCGGCCCCCGCAAGGAGGCGGTCGTCAAGGGCATGCCCTACGAGAGCGGCATGAACCCGATCGGCGGGGCGAGGAAGCGGTTCAACGTCCGCTTCTACATCCTCGCGATGACCTTCCTCGTCTTCGACGTCGAGATCATCTTCCTCTACCCGTGGGCGGTCACCTTCAGCCAGCTCGGGCCGCGGAGCCCGGAGAGCCTGCTGTTCCTCGGTCGCATCCTCTTCTTCATCGCGATGAGCGTGGTCGCCTACGTCTACGCGTGGAAGAAGGGCGTCTTCCGCTGGGACTGAGCGTCCCGGCAGCCCTGGGCGCTCACGCCCGCCGTGGCAACTTCGACAGATCGAACTGGGGCGGCGGCGGACTCGCCGGATTGATCCACTGGATGATCGCCGCCCAACCGGCGCTCTCTTCGTCGTGCGGGAGATAGCCGCGGATCGGCGCGACCACGTCCCATCCGTCGTGCAGATGCGCTGTCAGCACCGGGTCGACGAGGTCGCCCCGCCGCACCCGCTCGATGTAGGACTGCGGGTCGAACTCCTCGAGATGCCGCGCATAGCCGGGCATGCGGCTGCCTCCGGCCATCCGCCAAAGCCCCTTCGACTGCACGAGGCCTCGCGTCGCATCGGTGAGCACCTTCGCGAGCCCGTGATGCTGGTGCCGCGGCGCGACCATGAGCTCCGCGCCGTAGAGCGTGTGGCCCTGCGGGTCATGGTCGGTGAAGAGCCCGCTCGCGGTGAGCACGTCCCACGAGTCGTCGGCGTGGAAGTGCGACAGGTCGAGCATGAGGCTGAAGTGGACGCCCGCGACCTCGCCCGAATCCTCGTGCTCCGCGACGAACTGCCCCTCGGGAAAGAGGCGGTGGTGCGTCGCGAGCTCCTCGTCGGTGTAGGGCCGCTCGGTCGCGTAGACCGCCGCGCAGATCGCCTCGATCTGCGCGTAGTCGTTCTCGACCATGCTCCGCACGCGATATCCGGGCGGCGGAGGGTGAAGCGCCGAGCCCTGCGTCATGGACACGGTCCCCAGCCGGCGAGCACGATGCCCAGGTCGACGCCGCCCACGATGCCGTCGTTGTCGAGATCGGCCTTGCCCGGCCCGCCCCACTCCGCCAGCACGATGCCCAGATCGATGCCGCTCGTGAAGCCGTCGCCGTCGAGATCGCTGATGCAGCCGCCCGGACCGCCGCCGCCACCCTCGCCGAGTTCGACGACCGCGAGGTGCGCATAGCCGGCGCCGGCGTCGTTGAGGTCGTTCCAGGCGCCGTTGGATCCGAGCATCTCCGCGTAGTGCTCGACCCCGTTGGCGTTGTTCGGCTCGCCGCCGTTCCAGTTGGTGAAGGTCACCTTGCTGCCGTCGGACCACCGCCAGTCGCCTTCGACGTCGGCGTCGTTGAAGCCGATCCAGAGGCGGCGATCCTGATCGCCGAAGAAGCCGAAGTTCTTGAGGATGAAGTCGTTCTCCTCGAAGCTCCCGATCGACGCGAGGTGCCCGCCGATCGATTGGGCGAGCGCCTCGGCGCCGGTCCAGGTCGTCGCCGGAACGAGCACGTAGCGCTGGCCGCTTGCCGGGTCGACGACGTCGGCGAGGTAGCCGCTCTCGATCACCATGGTGCCGCTGCCCGTCGAGCCGCCGGAGGCCGGCGTGCCGTAGCTGCCGAGTCGGATGGCGTAGACGACGCCCGCCTCGGCGAAGAAGGTCACGACCGAGCGAAGGCCGCAGGAGTCGTCGTTGCAAGCGATGACCGCCGAGGGGTCCGGGCAGCCGCCCTTGGGATACCCGCTGTAGATCGCGATCTTCGTGTCGAAGTCCGAGTCGCAGAGGCCGATGCGCACGAGCCCCGACTCGTCGGGCGACCAGCGGAACCAGATGTCGCGGTAGACCTGCTCCTGCCCGAAGAAGAGGCACGAAGGAGACGGTTCGCCGTCGGTCTCGGCATCGACGGTCGAGAAGAAGATCGAGCCGAAGCCGAAGATCGGCTCCGGCGCGAAGCACGAGTCGTTGGCGGGCTGGGCGTGGGCGATCGACGCGAGGCCGGCCGCGAGGGCGACGGCGAGGGACAGGGTGCGCATCGTGACTCCGGGGGGCGTCGGCCGGTGCTTCGGCCGCGGGTGGCGGAAGAAACGCGAGTTTCCTGGGGGGCACGGTCGCGTCCGAATCCCTCGGCGCGATACGTGGATGACCGTATCTCCGGGGACGGCCTTGGCAAGGGACTCGCCGCCGATTCGCCTCGATCATGCCCGCCGCCGCGAAGGCTGCGTGGAAATCGCCCGTTCGCTCGCACTTGGAACTGCTGCGATTGCGTACATTTCGAGATCCTTCGGCGGCGGTCCGGTCGCCCCGACCTCGACTCAGTGCTCCGTGGCGGCTCCGGCCGCTGCCTTCCGGATCGACCCCAGGAACCCCCGGTGACGACCGCTCCCCTCTCCACCCACCACGCCGACGCGTTTGCCGAGGCCGCATCGGCGGCCCTGGATCGGCTTCGCAAGGTGACCGCCGGTCTTCTCGAGTCGATCCCGAACCTCGATCCGGCGCGGCCAGTCGATGTCGCCAACGCCCTCGGTCTCGATCTCAAGCTCGCGTGGCGGATGTTCCGGCTCGCCCGTGCCGCGGATCCCTTCGAGGGCGCTCGCCACGTGCCCGGCGCCGTCGGCTATCGCATCTGGACCGAGGCGGCCGCGGCGCACGCGGCGCCCAAGGCGCTCGTCCGGGAGGCGGGCGAAGCGTACGCGCAGCTGCAGGAGGTGATCGATCGCTTCGCCGGCAGCCGCAAGGCCTTCGACCTGATGATCGCGGGCCTCGCCTCGACCGACGGCGACACGCGGCTCGCCTTCGAGCATCGGCGGCAGATGTTCCTCGGCGCGAGCTACGTCTGGGGCATCCAGTCGCGGGCGAACTTCCGATGCGACATCGTCGCGCCGTCGGGCGAGGCGGGAAGGCTCGACCTCGTCTCGATCCGCGGCATCGTCGGCCTTCGGCGCCTGCGACCCGAGGTGTCGTGGCGGTTCCGCACCGCGGTCTCGATCGACGACAAGGGCAACCTCCGCCTCATTCCCGACCGGCGTCCGGTGGACGATCGCGCGTCGGATCCCGAGCGCCTCGCGCCGCCGCTGCTCGAGGAGTTCTGCACCGAGCCGCTGCCGAACTTCCGGGCCCACGATCTCGGTGGCGGATGGGTGGAGTTCGAGGCCTGCGGCGGCGACGTCGGACGCGAGGGCGAGCAGACCATCGTGGTCGCCGAGGTGATCCGCGGCCACGAGACCATCGTCCGCACCGACGAGTTCCACGGCTTCCACCATCTCTTCACGCTGCGCACGCCGACGGAGCTCGGCGTCTTCGACATCCTCTGCCACCGCGACGTGTTCGGATCCGAGGGCGAGTTCGACCTCGTCCACAACAGCGACCTGCATCACTGCGCGGTGCGCGAAGGCCGGCCGCATCGCTCCTGCGATCGCCTCCCCGGACCGGCGCATCCCGATCGCCTCGGACGCGGCCTCGAACGCGCCGGGATGCGGGAGATCCCCTTCTACGACGAGATGCTCGCGAAGGTCTTCGCCAAGGTCGGCTGGTCGCCCGATCAGTTCGAGCTGCATCGGGCCCGCGTGCCGTTCCCGGCGATCCCCTCGACGATCGTCTACGAGCGGGAGTTCCCCGACCGCGATCGCGCGACGCTCGAGGACTGAGCGGCTCGCTCGCGCGTTCAGGCCTTGGCCTTGCGGCGCGGCTTCGCCGGCGGGGCCGGGGCCGTCTCCACCTCGAGGCTCCGCCGCTTCGGCGCGATCGCGGTCGAGACGCCCTGCGAGGCGCCCTTCCGGACCATGCCGATCTCGCTGATCCGCTCCCACGCGCTCGCCGCGTTGCCCTCGGAGAACTCGATCGTCACCGCGCGGCGATTCCACGCCCGCGCGACCGTCGCGGTGGTTCCGCTGCCGCAGAAGGGATCGAGCACCAGATCGCCCTCGTTCGAGCAGGAGAGGATCACCCGCTCGAGGTAGACCTCCGGGATCTGGTTGTGGTGGAGGTGCCGCCGCTCGGTGTTGTTGCCCTGGATCCGACCCCAGTACGGCCCGTACCAGACGTCCATCGGCACCCGCATGCCCTTGTTGGTCTCCTTCGCGAGCGTGCGCGGATCGCCGTAGACCGTCGCGCGATCGGAGGGCTCGAGCACCGCGTCGGGGTTCCAGGTGCGGCGCTTGGCGTCCTTGACGAAGTAGAGCGCGTGCACCTTCGAGGAGATGAAGGAGCTGTCGCGGCACTGCCCGAAGCGGAAGTGCCAGACGCACCAGTTGATCATCGCGAGGCCGCGGCGCTTGAGATGCATCACGATCTCCGCGGCGGTGTCGTCGGGAATGTTGACCCACAGCGCGCCGTGCGGCGCGAGGCACTCGATGCATCCGTCGAGCCAGTCGTAGGTGAAGCGCTCGTACGCCTCGCGGGGCATGCCGTCCTTCCACCCCTCGTACGGAACCTCCCAGTTGAAGGGAGGATCGGCGAAGACCAGGTCGACCGAGCCCTTGTCGGGCAGGTTCGCGAGCACCTCGCGGCAGTCGCCGAGATAGAGCCTCGTGTCGGGATCCTTCGCGGCGAAGCGCGGCTCGAGGCTTCGCGAGGCGGCTTCATGCGGTGCCATCTCGTCGCCCGGAAGCACGATCGGAAGCTCCCGCAGGCGCCTCGTCTGATCGCGCATCACGGAGATGCCGCCCTTGGGCGTCGCATAGCCGCCCGCGCGGTCGAACTCGGTGTTCTTTCGTTCCGCCATCGATCTCGCTCCTCATGCCGCGCGACGCGTCCCGCGCCGCCGGCAGGTCACTTCGTCCCGAAGATCCGGTCGCCCGCATCGCCGAGGCCGGGCACGATGTAGCTCCGCTCGTCGAGACGCTCGTCGAGCGCCGCGGCGTGGATCGGGATGTCCGGATGGTCCGCGAGCATCCGCTCGACGCCCGGCGGCGCCGCGACGAGGCAGATCATGCGGATGTTCTCGCAGCCGAGCTTCCGAAGCTCGCTCGCGGCGAACGACGCCGACCCGCCGGTCGCGAGCATCGGATCGATCAGGAAGACCGGGCCCGAGGCGATGTTCGACGGCACCTTCGAGTAGTAGCAGACCGGCTGCACGGTCTCCTCGTCGCGATAGATGCCGAGGTGTCCCACGCGAGCCTCGGGAATCAGCGAGAGAAGACCCTCCGTCATGCCGATCCCGGCGCGGAGGATCGGCACGAGCGTGACCGGCGCCGCAATGCGGGCGCCCTCCGCCTCGCCGAGCGGCGTGCGCACGACGACCGGCTCGATGGGCAGGTAGCGGCAGGTCTCGAAGGTCATGAGCGCCGCGATCTCGCCGAGCAGGCGCCGGAACTCCGGCGATCCGGTCCGCTCGTCGCGGACGATCGAGAGCTTGTGCCGGATGAGCGGGTGATCGAGCAGGAAGAGGTTGGGGAAGCGGCTCGCCGGCATGGCGCGAGTGTACGGGGTGGCTTGGTTCACGCCGATCGGGCCGTCGAAGGCGACGAGCCCGACGAAGTCCTGGCTCTCAGGAGTCCGAGCGTCTCCGCCACCGCCCGCTCGAGCTCGTCGTTGACGACGAACGCGTCGTAGAGCCCGGGCTCCCGCGCCGCAGCGATCTCGCGCTTCGCCTCCGCAAAGCGGCGCTCGATCGCCTCCGCGTCCTCTCGCCCTCGGTCGGCGAGCCGCCGATGCAACTCCGTCTCGCTCGGGGGCAGGATGAAGATCCCGAAGACCTCGGGCCGCCGCTCGCGCACCTGCTTCGCGCCATGCACGTCGATGTCGAGGATGACGACGCGGCCCTGCGCGATCGCCTCGTCGACCGGCGCCTCCGGTGTGCCGTACCAGTTCCTGCCGAAGACCTGCGCGTACTCGAGGAACTCGCCGCGGTCGATCATCGACTGGAAGGCCGGCTCGTCGACGAACCGGTAGTCCACGCCATCCGTCTCGCCCGCGGCCCGGGGGCGCGTGGTCGCGGAGACGCTGAACTGCGCTCCGAGCGCCGCGAGGATCCGGTGCAGGATCGTGGTCTTCCCGACGCCGGAGGGACCGGAGACCATCACGAGCATTCCCTTGGCCGAAGGCATCGCGCGAGTGTACTTGCACCGCGGCGCGAGCGCCACGACTCGCTCAGCTGCCCGCGAATCGGCGGGCCAGGAGCGCACTCGCGGCGAAGAGCCCCACGCACAGTGCCGCCGGCAGCGGCCCGAGCGGCGCGAGCATCACCGCATCGAGGAGGCACAGGCTGCCAAGCCAGCGCCCAACGAGCTTCGGAACCGGCGTCTGTGGCGTCCAGCGCGTCGCGAGGAAGAGCCACACGCCGAGCAAGGCGAGGACGACCACGCTGCGAAGAAGCTGCATGCTGCCGAAGGGGTCGGCAAGCTCCGGCGTCCACGCGGGGGCCCCGAGCATCACCGCCGGCACGAGTGCGAGCAGGCCGCTCGCGACGACCCACCACGGGCCGCGGCGGAGATCGG
>JBMTTG010000126.1:0-8391 GCA_049449095.1 Phycisphaerales bacterium
GACGGGGCGCCTCGCTGCGCACCTCGACGATCGCGAGGTCCATGGTGCGCGAGGCGGGATCGACCCTGAGGATTCTCGCGGTCACCGCGTCGCCGAGCCCGATCGACGCGCCGCTGCGCGGTGCGATCAGCCGCATGGTGGCGGGGTGGTAGCTCCACTGCGAACTGGAGCGCCCGCTGCCGGGCAGGTCCTGCGGCTTCACCATGCCCTCGACGAGGAAGCGGTCGAGGCTCACGAAGACGTTGCCGGAAGGCATCACGCCGGTGACCGCGGCGGGGAGGTCGGCGCCGAGGTGGTGCTCCTCGAGGAACTTCATCACGAGGAAGGTGCGGAGGCTCCGCTCGGCCTCCTCGGCGTTCACCTCGGTGCCGCTGCAGTGGTTGCCGAGCTCGAAGAGCTGCTGCTCGCCGAGCGTGCGCTCGTCCTGCGCGAGATCGCCGCGGAGCTTCGCCTGGCCGCGGCCGCCCGGCACCTTCGCGCCGTTCTCGGTGAGATCGAGGTAGGCGTCGCACGCCCGATGCACGGTGAGGTCGGGATAGCGGCGAATGGGGCTCGTGAAGTGCGCGTAGTGCTCGCTCGCGAGGGCGTAGTGGCCGATCATCGCCGGCGCGTAGGTCGCCTTCGACATCGTCTTGAGCACTGCCAGATGCACCGCCCGCGCCGCGGGATGCTCGCGGGTCGATTCGAGCAGCGTCTGCAGGTCGCGGCGCTCCGGCTCGTCGGGCATCGCGAAGCCCGCGATCCGGGCGAAGGTTCGAAGCTCCTCGATGTCCGCGAAGCCCGGATCGGGGTGGATGCGGCGAAGCAGGGCGATGCCGAGATCCGCGAAGGTCCGCGCGACCGCCTCGTTCGCCTCGACCATGAACATCTCGATCAGGGTGTGGGTGAAGGCGTCGTCCTCCGGCTCGGCGTCGACGACCTTGCCCTCCTCGTCGAAGACGAGCTCGAACTCCGGAAGCTGCAGCACGAGCTGCCCCGAACGCATGCGGCGCTCGCGGAGGATCCTCGCGAGGCGATCCGCGTCGCGGAGCACCGCGACCACCTCGTCGGGGTACTGCGGCTCGGTCTTCGCATGCTTGCGGGCGATCGAGAGATCGCCGTCGATCACCGCCTGCGCCTCGAGATAGGTGAATCGCTTGCGCGAGCGGATCACGCTGCGGCAGAGCCGCGTGCCGAGCACTCGGCCGCGGTCGTCGAGTTCGATGAAGGCGGTCTTCGTGAAGCGGTTGACGCCCTCCTGCAGCGAGCAGACGCCGTTGGAGAGGATCTCCGGCAGCATCGGGATCACGTGGCGGGGCAGGTACGCGCTGTTGCCGCGGGCCTGGGCCTCGCTGTCGAGCGAGCCGCCCATCGCGACGAACGCCGCGACGTCGGCGATGTGCACGCCGAGCCGCCATCGCGCCGCGCCGTCGCCTGCGATCCGCTCCACGCTGATCGCGTCGTCGAAGTCCCGCGCGTCGGGTGGGTCGATGGTGACGGTGAGCAGCGTCGTGAGATCCTCGCGATCGCTCCACGGGCCTTCGGCATGGCGCTCGAAGTCGGCGGAGACCGAACGAGCCTCGTCGAGCACCGGATCGGGGAAGGGACCGGGCAGCCCGTGCCCCGCGATCACCGCGGCGGTCTCGACGTCGAGCCGCCCCGCTTCGCCGAGCACCTCGGTGATGACACCCTCGCCGAGCATCCCGTCGCCGGGGTGATGCAGGAGTTCGAAGACGATCTTGTCGCCGCGCTTGGCGTTCTTCGCACCGGGGTCGCGGATGACCACCGGGTCGTGCAGCACCTTGCCGTCGGGAATCGCAAGCCACTGCGGCCCGTCCTTCTGAAGCGTGCCGCTGAAGCGGGTGCGCCCACGGGCGATCACCTCCTCGACGCGTCCGTAGAAGCTCTTCGAGTCGTCGCGGTCGGTCCCTCGGCCGCGGTGGCGGCTGCGCCGGTAGACGCGGGCCCGCACGCGATCGCCGCTGATCGCATCGCCGACTCCCTCCGCGGGGATGAAGAGATCGCCTTCGCGATAGGGCTGGTCGGGGATCACGAACCCGAAGCCCCGCGAGGTGACGCGGATCCGTCCCTCGAGCTCGTCGGGCAGGCTCGGCAGGCGAAGCTTGCGGTCGGAGCCCTCCTCGATCGCGCCCTCGCGGACGAGCGCGTCGAGCGCCTCGTGGAACGCGGGCTTCGCCTCGGGCGGCACCCGCAGGTGGTCGGCGAGCACGTTCGACGCGGAGGGGAAGTAGCGGTCGTGGCGCAGGTGGTCGAGGATGCGCTGCCGGAATCGAAGAGGCATGGGCGGAGTGTACGGGGGGTCGATCGCGCCCCTCATGACCCCGGTACCCTTTGCCCCATGTTCATTCTCAGCGCGATCACCGAGCCGTTCACCCACGGTGCCGTTCCCGCGACCTTCGCCTGGATCGACCTGGCGCCGACGACGCTCGCCGACGCGGGCTTCGGGAAGTTCTTCGGCCGCTTCCATCCGATCGTGATCCACTTCCCGATCGCGCTCCTGATCGTCGCGGCGCTGATCGAGGCCGTTCGCCTCCTCTCCTCGAAGGCTCGCCGCCCGACCTCCTTCGGCCTTACCGCGGTGATCTTCGCGGCGATCTTCGGGGTGCTTTCCGCCGCGTCGGGATGGCTCAACGCCGAGCACGAGGGCGCCGAGGCCACGACCGATCTCTTCCTGCACCGTTGGCTGGGGGTCTCGGTCGCGGCGATCACGATCGTGCTTGCCGCGATGGCGATCGTCGCCACGCTGCGCCGAGAACCGAGCGATGAACTCGAGCGCGAACAGTTGCCGCCGAGCCGGACCTTCGCGGTCTACCGCTACGGGCTGCTCGTCGCGGCGCTCCTTGTGGCGTTCACGGGCCACCTCGGCGGCGAGCTCGTCTACGGGGATGGCTATCTCATGAAGGCCTGGCCGTCCTCGGACGACGACGCCCCGAAGGCCGAGCCCCAGCGTGACGACGACCCGAAGGCCGCAGCGCCTGCGTCCGCGGCGTCGGATTCCGGCGAGGCTCCGCCGGCGCCCGTCTCCGCGCCGGAGCAGTCCGCCGCGCCGACGGCGAACGAGACCCTCGACGCGCAAGCCTCGCTCGCGGTGCTCGCCTCGCGCGGGCCGGACGCGTTCTTCACGAGCCATGTGCTCCCGGTCTTCGACGCCCGCTGCGTCGAGTGCCACGGACCCGACAAGGCGAAGGCCGGCCTCCGCCTCGACTCGCTCGCGGCGACGCTCGAAGGCGAAGGCGAGGACGCGATGGTCGTCGCGGGCGATCCGGAAGCGAGCGAGTTGCTTCGCCGCGTGCTCCTGCCGCGCGACGACGACGAAGCGATGCCGCCCAAGGGCGACGGCCTGACGCCCGAGCAGATCGAGGCGATCCGCGTCTGGATCGCCGCGATGCCGGCCGGCTGATCGCACTTCGGCCTGCGCTTCGGAAGGCGGCCGCCCACCGATCACTCGCCGCGCGTCGGCACGTCGGCGAGCAGCGCCTCCACGATCGACTCGAAGGTCGATCGATTGCCCGCCTGCGGCACGGGTGAGGGCGATGGGCCGAACGAGATCGGTGGCAGACCGCCATCGGCTGCGGCGCCGCGGTCTCGCACCGTCTCTGGTGGCGGGGCTTCGGGCGCGGTCTCGTCGAGCACCTGGCTCGCCAAGGCGTCGATGCGATGCGCCGCCGCGTCGATCTGCGAATCGACGAGCAGCCTCCTGAAGCGTGCGGTTCGCGGATCGCCTCGAAGCAGGCCGAGTTCGATCGCGGCACGCTCGCCGAGCGCTGCGAGCAGGGCATCGCGATCGATCGACTGGGCGACCCGTTCCGCCAAGGCGCTTGGGGAAACGGTGCGGGGACGCATCCAGTCCGGCAGGAACGGATTGCCGCGTCGGCGGCGACGGGTCTCGGCGAACTCCTCGAGGCGCCTTCGGAGCCGATCGATCGAGGCGTCGTCGAGGCGATGCCTCGCGGCGAATCGATCCGAGGTCGAGATCGTCGCCTCGAGGATCGCCTGCTCCTCGGCGAGCACCGCCGTGCGATCCTGCGGACTCGGTTCTGGCATCGAGGCCCATCGGGCGATCACGTCGCGCAGCGCGGCTTCGGCCGCGTCGATCGCGGGAGAGTCGACCGGCTCGCGTCCGGACAGGCGGACGGTGCAGGCGGACGATTCGAGCCAGGCGGTGAAGTCGTCCGCGGCGTGGGGCCGCTCCTGCCCGGCGGCGGCGAGGAAGGTCGCGTGTTCGACGGCCGTCGAGAGCCGCTCGATCGTCGAGTCGGGGATGCGATTTCGTCGCAGCCACGCGTCGAGCGCCTCGCGGAGCGCGAGCGGCGCCGGACTCGTCCGATCACTCTCGGAAGAGACCGCCGGGGTCGAAGGTGCAGATGGCGGTGCTGCAGCCGTGTTCGCGCCGATCGGCATCGCGAGCGCGAGCAGCCAACACCTCGGTGCGTGGATCAGGCTGGTCATGGCCGCGTCTCCATCGGGTGCCGGAGCTCGAACGCCGATCCGAGGGAACGCGGGTGTTTCCAGGCACGAGCGTGCGGATCGGTGGGATCAGGCGACGGGTCGAGTCGCTCGGCGATCGCGACGCCAAGCGCCTCGCGGCCAAGCGGCTCCCACCAAGGAGGACGAGGCGACTGGGTCGCGAGCGGGCCCTCGGATGATCGAAGCACATCGAGCAGCGTGGGAAGGATGTTCGCAGCCCAGGAACGCTCCCGATCGGTGGCGTCATCACGGGTCGTGATCGTCGCGGCAAGCCACGCGGCGGCGCCGAATCGGCCCATCGCGATCCGATCACGCAGGAGTTCGGCGAGCGTCTCGGCGGCCGGCGAGGCGAGGGCGAGCGAGCAGGGGCCGTCGAGCCAACGTGCCAGGCGATCGCGATCGGCGGACTCCGCGAGAGCCTCGGCCAGTTGCTCGCACGATCGCCACGAGGTCGACGGATCGAGCGCCAGCTCGGCCAGCAACCCCCGATGCCGTTCAAAGGCACGGAGCATCGCGTCGCGATCGTCATCACGGACCGCCGCGAGCAGCTCCTGCCGAAGGCGACGCAGTTCGCTGCCGATCGGATCGAGTCGATCGAGTTGCGAGAGCGCCGTTCGATGATGGAGTTCGAGCCGGTTGAGCTCGTGCGGCGCCGTCTCATCCGAGGACGACGTCCATGCCGAGTCGAAGGGGCCTCGCAATCGGGCGAACTGGTCGATCGCCTCCTCGTGCGTGCATGCTTCGATCGAGCTCCAGCGGAGGCGGGCGAGAATCCGGCCGTCGCGACGAAGCTCGCCGACGATCCCGCCGCGTCGAATCCGGAACGAGGCTTCGACCGTTCCCGTGAGCGAATCGATCTCGCCTTCGGGAACGATCCGCCGGCTCGGCATCGGAACGCCCGCGACATCGCCCTGCAGGTCGTAGCGAAGTCCGCTGCGCCATCGGCAGGAGACCGGTGGCTGCCGGATGGTGACGACGAGGCCGCCCTCGATCGGCTCGACCTCCACACGCTGACGCTCGGCGTCCGTCGCGGCACGGCCCACGTGGATGGTGGGGCCGCGCGGCTCGCGATCGTCGCGCCCGGAGGCGTCGAAGGCGGCGAGCCGAGGATCGTCAGGCCGCACCGAGCCGAGCGGGCGCAGCCCATCGAAGAGGTCGTAGAGATCCTCGGGCTGGTCGAGCGCCGCGAGCGCGTGGTCGACCTGCTCGCGATGCGCCATCGGTGAAGGAAGCAGCGTCCCGATGGAGCGCGTGTCACGATCCCATGCGAGCAGGAACGCCTCGGGCATGATCGGGAAGTCGACCGACGCCGCATGCAGGCACGGTTCGCACCATGTGGCGACGAGCGCCACCGAGTCTGGCGTTGCGACGAACCGTCCGCCGATCGCGACGGCGTCGTCGCCTCCGACCGGCTCGAGCTGCTCGACGAGGAACGATCCGGCGACCGCGCTCGCCGAGGCAACGCCGATCAGCGTCGACCGGCCCGGCCAGCCGCTCGGGCCTTCGAGAGGACGCGGCTCGTCGCGGAAGTCGAATCGCCACAGCGGTGCGAGATCGGGGCGGTCGGCAAACGCGACCGCCTGCGGCACGAGTCCGGCGAGCAGGAAGGTCTCGACCGTGAAGCGGCGACGAACAAGCATGGTTCTCGGCGCCGCCGACTCGTGGTCGAAGATCGTGCGCTCGAGCGCCTCGAGCTGCCGCTCGACCGTCGCATGCACGATGCGGCGGGCGTCGGTCTCACCGGCATGCGGCGACGAAGCGTCGATCTCCGTCTGCGTCGCGAGCGCAAGAACCAGGGCAGCGAGCGCGTGCCGACGGCGCGACGCGGGAATGGTCTCGATGCGTGACATGGAGCGGCTCCGGAAGGCCGTGGAGGGAAGAGCCCGACCGCGGCGACGTGCCGCGGCCGGACCCCAGAGGGAGAGAAGAGATCGCAGGAGCGCGTGTGGCGGCGGTCAGTTGACGTCGAAGCCGACCACCGCGCTCGCGGCGCTCGCGGTCGAGCCCGCGTCGACGGTGCCCGCGAGGGCGACGCTCGCGGTGCCGAACGCACGCCGCACGTAGGGCCGGTTCGTGAAGCCGCAGTAGACGCGCTCCGGGCGCACCACGTACGAGGCGCCGCCGCTTGCCGAGCCCACGCCCTGCGTGGACCACGTCGAGTCGCGCGACATCTGTCCCGACATCGTGGGTCCGGAGTCGTCGATCATCGCGCCGACGTTGCCCTCGAACTCGAGCCTCGAGGAGCCGGTGTTGAAGATCGCCGAGGCGTCGACCGAACGCGGCTCGAGCACCGCCGAAGCGCTCCCGATCGAACTGCATCCGCCCGCGGCGGTCGCGCTCGCGGTGGCCGAGCATCCCGAACTCGCGGCGCAGGAGACCGCGACGCTCATCCCCGCGAAGCCCGTCGCCTCGAGCTGCAGCAGTCGCGGCGCCGCCGGGCCGGGTCCGTCCCAATACTCGCGAACTCGCGACTGGAACGACGCCGCGATCGCGCCGGCCTGACTGCCGATGCCCTGGAAGATCGACTGGCCGGAGAGCGTGAGGCTCGCGGTCGCATGCGTCCGCGAGCCGTTCGCGACCTCGTGACGAGTCCAACGGGTCCAGCCCATCGAGAACTCCTCGCGGCGATCGTGCGGCTCGGCGGGCGTGATCTGCACGTCCATCGGTTGCCGCGCCCAGCCTCCGGGCCCGGGCTGGCAGAGTTCGATCGGCGGTGCGCCGTCCTCGTCGTGGCCTCCCCCGAGGTTGACGCAGGGGATCTCGACGAACGGCGGGCAGGGCGGCGGATCCGCCGCGGCGACATGCATGATGCCGAAGAGCGCCGTCGCCGCGAGCAGCCTCGGCATGGCGAGCCCGCCCTCGCGGCGAGCACGCGGCGCGGCGAGCGAGGACGTGGCGAGGCACGCGGCTTCATGGGGATTCGGACGATCGTTCATGACGACGGCTCCCGGGACCGCGACCGGCGGGGCGGCGGGACCGTCCCGCACGCCGCCGCCGAGTCTTCGCGGGCCAGGAAGCAACCTATGGACGCCTCACGGCGATTCGCGAAACGCTGCCGAAACTCCGGAAGATCGTGTGACGTCGCCGCGTCGCGTTGCGTCGTTCAGTTCGAATTCGAGTGCGTCGGCGCGCGGTCGTTGTGAACCGAAGCAAGCCGACAATGCACGGCCGCCGCACCGTGGGACCTGCCAGCGCCTGAGATGGCGTCACCCGCAGCCCGAGTCCGCGAAGAGGTCGCCGCCGGCATCGAGGCCTCGCAAGGCGATCGTCAGCGTGCGGCGATCGCGGTGTCTCCCGAGGCGTGCCACGAGATCCGGCCTGGCATGTCCTGCTCCTGCCGTTCCCGCGAGAGGTAGCTGTGGCAGGCGAGGCAGGTGTTCGTCACCGCGACATAGTCGTTGACGAGATCGCTTCGGCGTCCCGCGCGGGCGTCGGCGGCGAGGGTCGCCAACTGCGATCGGAAGACCTCGCTCAGGGCGATGTAGGTCACGGTGTCCTGCACCCGCCACGAGGCCCGCTCGCTCAGTTCGCGCATCGCCTCGGCGCTCGCGGCGACCTGGGCGAGGTCGCCTCGCGCGAGGCCGTTCACGATCGACTCGGTGAAGACGAGCTTCGCCTTCATGACGTCGGCCATGTCGATCGGCTCGTGGGGTGAACTCGGGGCGGCGGCGGTGTCGGTGGCGTCGGATGCCGGAGCGGTGCGCTCGGGCGCGGTGCACGAAGACATCGCGATCGTGGCAAGCGAGGCGGCGAGGAGCGTTGGGCGAAGGAAGTGGGCCATGGCGCGGATCCTCGGGGAGGGAGTCGGATGGTAGGAGAATCGGGTGCTTGCCTTCCGAGTTCGGAGGCCCCCTCCGTCTCGCTCGCTGCGCTCGCGAGCCACCTCCCCTGAATCGCGTGGCGATTCAGGGGAGGAGTTTCGTC
>JBMTTG010000127.1:0-8260 GCA_049449095.1 Phycisphaerales bacterium
GCCACGTCACGCGTTGGGCGCTCGCTTCGCTCGGCGAGCGGTCGCATGGACCGGATGGACTCGATGGACGGGATGGACTCGGAGGGCGAAGCGCTGCACCTGATTCGGCGGTTCGTCTCCTCTTCTCCTTTCCCCTATCGACTCTCTCGCTTCGGGCGCCCCCCCCCGCGACTGGAGGGCGAAGCGCTGCACCTGATTCGGCGGTTCGTCTCCTCTTCTCCTCTTCTCCTCCTCGCCTCTTCTCAGCCCAGCGGATCCGGCCGATAGAGCCGCGTGTCGAGCGACCAGATCCGGTCGGTGAACTCCATCCCCGGCTCGGGCGGTCCATCGAGCGATCGCCGGTCGGCCTGCGCGAGGGCGATCGCGGTCTTCGCATCGAGGTTGTCGAGGTGGTGGATGAAGATCGCCTCGGGCGTCGAGGGGATCTTGGTCGCCCCGAACTCGAGTTGCCCGTGGTGGCTCAGGATGATGTGCTGCAGCACCAGCAACGCCGGTGCCGGCAACTCCTCGCCGGCGCTGCGAACCCGCGCCGCGAGCGATCGCAGCAGCACGAGCCCCTGCACGGTGTGCCCGAGCAGATTGCCTTCGGCGGTGTAGGAGAACCCCTTCTCCCACGCGAGCTCCATCGTCTTGCCGAGGTCGTGCAGGAAGAGTCCCGCCAGCACGATGTCGCGGTTGAGGTCTGGATAGAGCGGGAGGATCGCGTCGGCGATCTTGAGGAGCTGCAGGGTGTGCTCGAGCAGTCCGCCGATGAACGCGTGATGCAGCGAGGTCGCCGCCGGGGCGCGACGAAAGCGATCCATGAGCGCCTCGTTGCCGAGGAACTCCCGCATGAGGGCCCGCATCCCCGGATGCTTCAACGATCCGAGGATGGCCTGAAGCTCCGCGAACATCTCGTCGAGATCGCGCGACGACGTCGGCAGCAGGTCGAGGATCTGCTCGGGCGTCGGCTCGGCCGGCTCGATCTGCTCGACGATCAGCTGCCGCTGGTTCTGGTACCGCTGCACGTTGCCCCGGACGTGCGCGAACCCGGCCGCGACGAGCGGCCCGAGCGCAGACTCCTCGAAGGTCCACTTCCTCGCGGCGATCTCGCCGCTGGCGTCGCGAAGCAGGCACTTCAGATAGGGCTTGCCCTGCCTGGTCGTCGCGAGTTGCGGATTGACGAGCGAGTAGACGCCCTCGACGTAGCCGGTGTCGCCGAGATCGCGAAGGAACGGGTGCGGGATGGTGCTCATGGAGTCGGCGAGCCTTGCGGGGATCCGGAGCGCTGCGGCTTCGGATCGACGGGTCACGGGGTCGATGGGGAAGCGGCGAGTCTACCGGCAGCCCTGCCGGCCCCATCGCGGCCTGCGAAAAAGCACCGGAATGCTCACGAAGCCGACAACGCCCGCCGAGCGTCGGGAATGGCTGCGAGCAGATCGCTCGCGAGCATGCCCGCGTCGCCATGCTCGCGGGCCCATCGATCCGCCGCGTGTCCGTGCAACTGCACGGCGGCCCGTGCCGCCTCGAATCCCAACTCCGTGATCGGTGCCGGGCCCTTCGAGGCGATCCACTGCGCCCACAGGCTCGCGACGACTCCCGTCAGCACATCGCCGCTGCCGCCGGTCGCGAGGGCGGGGTTCCCGCATCGCTCGACCTCGACGCGATCCCCCGTCGCGACGCACGTGCCCTGTCCCTTGAGGATCACGATCGCCCGGAGCCTCGCCGCGAGCACGCGGGCCGACTCGGGGCGCCGAGCGGGATCGACCGGATCGAGTTCGCCGAGTCCGCATGACTCCGCGAGGCGCCGAAACTCTCCGGGATGCGGCGTCGCGATCGTCGGCGTGGCGAACGCCTCGCCGCGGCCGAAGCGTGCGTAGGCGTTGAGGCCGTCGGCATCGAGCACCACCGGGAGCCCTCGCGACACCGCGGCCGCAAGCAGCGCCTGCACGAAGTCCTCGACGCCGTGGTCCTCCCCGAGCCCGGGACCGATCGCGAGCACCGTGGCGCGATCGAGCGCCGCTCGAAGCGCGTCGATCGCCGCCGCCGCGTCGATCGTGCCGCGGCCATCGACCGGCAACGCCACACCGGTCGCGGACGGCGCCAGCGAAAGGCCCGCCACGAGCAATGGCGCCGGCATCGCGAGTTCGCAGAGGCCGCAGCCGGCGCGGAGCGCCCCGAGCGCCGAGAACGTCGGACCGCCAAGCATGCCTCGCTGCCCGAGCGAGCCGCCCACCACCAGCACCGTGCCGAAGGTTCCCTTGTGTCCGTCGAGCGGTCGCGGTGGCCATGGGATCGACGTGGTCATCGCGGCAGGTCCCTTCGCTCGACTTCGATCGCCATCGCGCCCATCAGCGGAAGCGTCTCGCTCCAGACCGGATCGAACAGCCCCTTGGAGAGATCCGAGAAGGCGACCGCGATGCGGCGCCCGTCGCGAGGCCTGGCCACCGTCGCATCGAGATCGACCCAGCGATCGCCGATCCACGCCTGCGTCCAGGCGTGCCAGGCGAACACGTTCGACTGGCCGCCGAACCGCTCCGCGTGGCCGAGTCCCACCGCGATGCGCGCGGGAATGCCGCGAATGCGAAGGAGCGCACACAGCAGCGTGGCGTGCTCGGAACAGTCGCCCTGCCGTGAACGCGCCGCCTCCGCGGCGCTCGCGAAGGCGACGCCGAGGTCCTTGTTCCGCAAGTGCCGACGCACCAGACGCCGCAGCGCCTCGGCCAGCGCGTCGGGCGAGGTCTCGGGAGGCTTCGCGGCGAGTTCCCGCAGAACCGGATCCTCGAGTTCGAGCAGCGCCGACGCGGCGAGCATCGCGTCGTCGGGCGGCTCGGCGAGGCGATCGGGCCGAGGCTCGGCGAGCAGCACCAGCCGGGCCGTCGCCGCATCGATCCGTTCGAATCGCTGCATGGCGGTGCTGGGAAGATCGGGCAGTTCGCCGTCCCGCTTCGACACGCGCAGCGTCGCCTCGCCCTCCGGCGGCAATCGGCCGCCGAGCGGAACGACCGTGGCCCGCACGACGTCGGGGAGCTCCCCGCGCCTCCACGACGACGCCTCGGCCTCGGTGGCGATCGTGGCCACGAGTTCGCCCAGACCGGTCGGGGTGCGGCTCTCGAGCAGTCGCCCGTCGGTGCTCCACCACTGCCGCGACTTCGAGGGCTCGTCCTCGGCGAGCACCTCCCAGCGCACCGCCGGGATCTCCCGCCCCTGCCATCGGAAGTTCGACGCGTCCTCACGCACGGCGATCGTCGAGCGCACCTCGAGGCCGCGATCGAAGGTGAGCGCGCGCAACTCCAGCCGATCCGCCCCCGCCGCCCGCCGGCTCTCCGCGAAGGCTTCGGCCTGCGCCGGCGCCAACCACGGCGACTTCGGCTCGCGGGGCGGCAGCGCCACGTTCGATCGTCGCTCGGAACCGCCCTGCGACTCGATCGTCTCGACCCGATCGCCCTCGAAGCGCCAGACCGTCGTCTGCGTCTGCCCGTTGGAGGTGAATCGGCGCTCGGCTCGGATCGGATCGCCCGCGAGCGACTCGACGACCTCCAGTTCGATGGCGATCGCCACCTGCGTCCCGTCGCGCGAGACCGCCATCTCCGTCGCCTCGCGGCTGCGGATCGACGAGCCTTCTCGCCACGCAGCGCGATGCATGCGACCACACGGCTTGCCATCGAGGGTCAGGACGTACCAGTGGTCCCGAAGCGTCTCCCGCGCCGGCGGCGACGCGAAGACGGGCGACGAGGCCGAAGCGATCGCGTACGCGGGAACCGATGACGGGCAGGCCAGAAGCACCGCCAGCCCCAGCCCGACGCCGCCCCGGTGAAGCGAGCCTCGAAACGACACGGCGATCGCGGACCGCCAGGCCACTCAGCCGTCCTCGGGCGCCGGCGCCGCCGCGTGGCCGGCATGGCGCAACAGCGGGAAGAGGATGACGTCGCGGATGCTCGCCCGATCGGAGAGGAGCATCACGAGACGATCGACGCCGAGCCCGAGCCCGCCCGCCGGCGGCATGCCCACCCGCAGCGCCTCGATGAAGTCCTCGTCGAGACTGCGGAAGGTCTGCTCCTCGTCGTTGCCGCCGCGAAGCTGACCTTGAAAGCGTTCGAGCTGGATGTCGGGATCGTTGAGCTCCGTGTACGCCGGGCCGACCTCCATGCCGCCGATGAAGATGTCCCATCGCTCGGCGATCTCCGGGCGATCCGCCCGCGGCCGGGTGAGCGGCGAGATCGCGCTCGGCCAGTCGGTGACGAAGGTCGGCCGGCTCGGATCGATCGTCGGCTCGGCGACCCGCTCGAAGACCTCGTTGACGACGAGCCAGTCCTCCATGCCCGACTCGGCGATGCCGAGCGAACGGGCCTTCTCGCGCACGCGATCGAACGCCTCGCAGGGGAATCCGAGGGTCCGCTCGAAGAGCTCGCCGTAGGTGATCCGCGCGAAGGGCCTCGAGTAGTCGATGTCGAGGTCGCCGAAGGGAAGGATCGGACCGCGACCCTCTCGTGCCGGCGTCACCCGCTCCTCTCCCTCGCGGTCGCCCGCCGCGGCGCAGGCGAGCTCGTGCACGAGGCTCTCGGTCAGTTCGAGCATCGTCTCGCAGTCGCCGAAGGCCTCGTAGGCCTCCATCGCGGTGAACTCGGGGTTGTGGCTGCGGTCGACGCCCTCGTTGCGGAAGTTCCGATTGATCTCGAAGACCTTCGGCATGCCGCCGACGAGGAGCCGCTTGAGGTAGAGCTCCGGCGCCACCCGCATGAAGAGGGTCATGTCGAGGGCGTTGTGGTGCGTGGTGAAGGGTCGCGCCGCCGCGCCGCCGGCGATCGGCTGCATCATCGGCGTCTCCACCTCGAGGTAGCCGCGCCCCTCCATGAAGCGGCGGATCCGGGAGATCGTCCGGCTGCGGGCGAGGAAGGTCCGCATGCTCTCGGGATTCGCATGGAGGTCGACGTATCGCCGCCGCGACCGCTGCTCCTGGTCGACCAGCCCGTGCCACTTCTCGGGCGGCGGCGCGAGACTCTTGCAGGCGATCTCGATCGACTCGGCCCAGATGCAGATCTCGCCGCGCTTGGTGGCGCCGACCGGTCCCTCCGCGACCACGACGTCGCCGTAGTCGAGCCGCTTGGCGAGTTCGAACGCCGCGTCGGAGACGAGCGACTTCGAGATCGAGATCTGCAGATCGCCGCTGTGGTCGCGCAGACTCAGGAAGACGAGCTTTCCCAGATCGCGGTGCTGCATGATGCGTCCCGCGACCTTGGCGCGGGCACGACCGTCGGCCGGCCGCTCGCCGCTCCCCTTCGCCGCGGCCGCGGCCTCGTCGTGCGCCTTCTGGGCCGCCTCGTCGAAGCGTGCTCGCGCTTCGGCGAGCGAGACCAGTCCGTCGCTTCGCCGGCCGTACGGATCAAGGCCCGACTCGCGCATCCAGCGCAACTTCTCGCGTCGAGCCGCGACGAGTTCATGCTCGGAGCGGGACTCCATCTCGGACGACGCGGCATCGCGATCGGTGGTGGGCTCGGCCATGCGGGTGGTTCTTCTCGGGGCTGTCGAAGCGGCGCGGATGGTACCCTTCGCGACTCGGCGCTCCGGGAGCGTCGCGGAGATCCAGTCGATGCCTGAACGACCCATCCGAAGGATCGGGGTGATGACCGCCGGCGGCGATTGCCCCGGGCTCAACGCCACGATCAGAGCCGTCGCAAAGACCGCGATCTTTCGATACGGCCTCGAGGTGGTCGGCGTGGAGGACGGCTTCCTCGGGCTGATGGAGGGCCGATGCCGTCCGCTCTCCGCGCGGGACGTCTCGGGCATCCTCACCCGCGGCGGCACCGTACTCGGCAGCAACAACCGCGCGAATCCCGCGCGGCAGTTCGTCGGTCTCGATCCGCAAGGGCAGCCTCGCCACGAGGACCTCCGGCATCGATGCGTCGAGACGTACGAGCGGGCGGGGCTCGACGCGCTCGTGGTGATCGGCGGCGACGGCACCATGAGCGGCGCGTCGCGGCTCGTGGAGTGCGGGATCAACGTGATCGGGATTCCCAAGACGATCGACAACGACCTCGTCGGATCCGAGATCACGATCGGCTTCCTGACCGCGGTCGCGACCGCGACCGAGGCGATCGACAAGTTGCACTCGACCGCGGAGAGCCACCATCGCGTGATGGTCTGCGAGGTGATGGGCCGCAATGCCGGCTGGATCGCGCTCACCGCGGGCGTTGCGAGCGGCTCGGACGTGATCCTCATTCCGGAACTCCCCTTCCGCTGGGACACGATCGGCGAGTTCATCGAGGCTCGGCGACGCCACGGCCCCGGCTTCGCGATCGTGGTGGTGGCGGAGGGCGCCCGCCCGCGAGACGGCGAGCAGATCGTCGCCCAGGTCGATGTGCAGAGCGCCGATCCGATCCGGCTCGGCGGCATCGGGGCGGTCGTCGCCAACGAGATCGCCGCCCGCACCGGCCTCGAGACCCGCACCACGGTGCTTGGCCACGTCCAGCGCGGCGGCGCGCCGATCGCCGCGGACCGCGTGCTCGCCACGAACTTCGGCTTCTGGACGATGACCGCCCTGATGGACGGCGCCCGAAATCGGCTGATCGTGCGTCAGCGGCAGACCTTCACCGACATCGATCTCGTCTCGTCCGCCGATCGCCAGCGCACCGTGCCGCTCGGCGATCCGCTGCTCGACGCCGCGCGGGCCGTCGGCACGAGCCTCGGCGCGCCGCTCGAGATTCCCGCCGGCGAACGACCGCCCTCCATCATCTGCTGAAGCCCGCTTCGACCGCCATGTCCGCCCTCGCCGATCCGACGCCCGTGCGCTCCGCGACCTCGCCCGCGATCTTCGTCGACCGGCGATGGCTCGAGGCGTTGCGATCGGCCGAGACCGACGAACTCGCAGGCGCCGCCGCGGTGCTTCGACGGCTTCGCGACGTCGGCCACCGGATCGTGGTGGCCAGCAACGAGTCGAGGGTCGGCACGGGCGAACTCGACGAGGCGGCCGTGCAGGCCGACGACCGAGACCTCGCGGCGAGGCTCGCGCTCGCCGCGGGCGTGGCCGTCGTCGACCGCTTCTACTGGTGCCCGTTCGATCCGTCGGCGACGCTCGCGAACTATCGCCGCGATCACGCATGGCGCAAGCCTCGCCCGGGAATGCTGCTGCAGGCGGCCTCCGATCTCGAGCTCGACCTCGACAGCAGTTGGGTGATCGCGGGGGACGAGGACGATCTCGCCGCCGCGCGGGCTGCGGGCTGCCGCGTTGCGACGATCGGACGGCTCGCCCGTGCCAGCGACGCGGCCGCGACCTCGGTCACCATCACCTCCGCCGACTTCTCGGCCGCGGCCGACGCCATCCTCAAGGCAGGCGACGGTTCGGTCGCTCCGTCTCGATCCGACACGTCGACCACCGCGCCGCCACGCGTCGTCGATCTCCCGACCGCCTCCTCCGAGGGCGCCAACGCCATGGCCTCACCCAGCACGACCAACCCCGCGCCGGCACGCAACGCGCCTCGCCCGCGTGGGCCGGCATCGCCCGACACGAGCCGCGAGAAGAGTTCCGGCCCGCGGCCGGGCGAATCGGACTCGGCGCTCGCCGGGGCGATGCGCGATCTCGCCGAGGAGCTTCGCCTTCATCGTCAAGCGGCGCGAGACCTGACCGGCGGCCGCGTGCTGGCGATTCTCCTGCAGCTTGGCGTGCTGCTCACCGCGGTCATGGGCCTGCTGCAACTCGCCGATCCGGCGCACTTCACCCGCTGGTTCCTCGGCGCGATCCTGCTTCAGGCGACCGCGATCGCGCTGCTGCTCTTCGATCGACGCTGACCGACGAAGACGGCGCCGCGGCCGTCTCCCTCAAGGACGTCCTCGTGCTGCAAGCCCTTCTCGTCGCCACGGCTCCCGCTGCGTCGATCCCGAACGGCCCCTCTCCGCCAATCGAGGACTCGATCTTTCTGCCCGCCCTCGCCGGGATGGTGGCGGCGTCCTTCCTCTGCGGAAGCCTGCCGTTCGCGCTGCTGCTCGGTCGTGCGAAGGGAATCGACATCCGCACCGTCGGGTCGGGGAACATCGGCGCGACCAATCTGGGGCGGGCGCTCGGCCGCCCGTGGGGCATCGCCTGCTTCGTGCTCGATGCGCTCAAGGGCGCCGCGCCGGTCGCGGCGTTCGGGATCTGGCGAGGCGCCTGGGGCGTGCCGCTCGGCGAGGCTGGCGCGAACGCCACGATCGAGTGGCTCGCCATCGCGATTGCCGCAATTCTCGGCCACGTCTTTTCCCCGTGGGTCGGCTTCAAGGGCGGCAAGGGCGTGGCGACCGGCTTCGG
>JBMTTG010000128.1:0-8257 GCA_049449095.1 Phycisphaerales bacterium
GGCGAGTGTAGAAGCCCTCGACTTTCCGCCCTCGGCGGGTATAACTTCCGACCCACCGCCCAGGTGGCGAAATTGGCAGACGCGCCAGCTTGAGGTGCTGGTGGGAGTAAAATCCCTTGGAGGTTCGAGTCCTCTCCTGGGCATGAACACGTCGACCGTCTCGGTCGACGCCTGAAGACCAAACGAACACCGCCGCGGATCGCTCCGCGGCGGTGTTGCGTTCAGAGTTCGGGCGAAGGCTCAGCCGTTCCAGGCGCTGAGCAGGATCGCCAGGTCGGCGCCGTTGACCTCGCCGTTGCCGTCGAGGTCGCCGGTTCCCGAGCCGCCCCACGCGGAGAGCAGGATCGCCAGGTCGGCGCCGTTCACGATGCCGTTGCCGTCGAGGTCGGGGCCGGTCGCCTCGTCGCACTCGATGACGCGGACCTCGAGGCCGTCGATCGCGGCCTCGACCACCGAACCCGAGCCGAGGTCGCTCGCGTTGAACCGAAGCCGGACGTTGGCGCTCGGCTCGATGAACTGGTTCACGCGGAAGCAGACGCGGAACCAACCGCCGTCCGCCTCGGGGCCGGCCGGTCCGACCGTCTCGAGGTTGGTCCACGTGGTGCCGCCGTCGCCGGAGATCTCGACGACGAAGATGTCCGCGTTGGGGCTGGCGCCGAAGGTGTTGGAGTACCAGCGCGAGTAGCAGACCTCGCTGTTGGGATCGCTCGCGTCGAGCAGCGGCGTGGTCAGGATCGTCGAGCCGCCGTCGACGTCGGAGTTGCCGGAGCGGTTCGCGGTGAGCCAGCACGCGCCGTTGGGCTCGGGCTCGAAGTCCTCCGCCGGGTCGCCGCGAACCCCGCCACCCACGGGAATGCCGCGCTCCCACTCGCCATCCGTGAGGCCGCCGACGTTGGAGACCGACCAGCCGATGCTGGTGCCACCGTCGTCGTAGAGGATCTGCGAGAGACCCGTCGCGGCGAGGACGCTGAACGGCAGGTTCGCGCCCTCGGACGGGCTCGTCGCCTGGCCGCCGCCGACGGCGCCCGCCACCAGATAGAACTCGATCACATTGCCGCACTCGGTCGCGGGAATGGCGATCTCGAACAGGTTGCCGCCGAGCGGCGTCGCGGGAGCGAACGTGTAGGAGGCGTCGCCGGCGATCCGCCAGGCCAGCGAGAGTTCGCCGTTGGGCTGTCCGGCGAGCGAGGCGAGCTGCACCATGAAGGTCGTGCCGCCCGACGGCAGGCTCGACTGCGGCAGGCCGGCGGGGTACTGGAAGGCCACGAGCGAGAGCGGCGGCGCCGGCATGTTGTGCAGCGAGAAGCCCTCGTCGATCTGCAGGTAGTGCGGCGTGCCGTTGGAGATGTCGTCGTCGTCGTCGTCGAGGGTGAGGAAGTCGATCGTGATCTGCGGCGTGATGTCGGTACCGGTGTGGAGCAGGATGCTGTTGATCACCCACGACGAGATCAGTTCGCGGTAGTTCTCGACGCCTGCGGCGACGAGTGCCTCGCGGGTGTCCCACACGCTGCCCGAGAGCACGCGGCCGCAGCTGTGGATCGGCGTGCTGCAGGGGTACTGCACGTTGTTGTCCGCGTTGCGGAGCGGCGAGTTGCAGTTGGACTGGAAGCCCAGTCCGAGCAGGGGGCTGTCGGTGATCGCGACGGCGACGGTGTCGGACATGCCCTCGCCGTAGGGGCCCTGCCCGCTGCCGCCGACGTTGATCAGGTGATGGCCGTACTCGTGGTAGACCACCGTGCTGTTGGCGGTGTTCGTGCAGCCGCCGCCGGCCTGATAGAAGTTGATCGACGAGCCGTTGTAGAAGGCGTTGCAGGTGTCGGCGATGTTCACGTTGACCGGGAAGTTGGTCTGGCCCGCGACCACCGGGTAGGCCGGGTTCTGGGCGAGCGTGAAGTCGCGCACGAGGTTCGCGTGGATGTACGCGTTCACCTCGGCGCGGTAGGTCGCGCTGGTGTTGGCCTCGTTGTGGAGGATGTTCGCGAAGTCGCCGGACGTCGCCGACTGGATGATGCTGGAGTCGGCGGCGCCCTGATTGTTGACGACGAAGTACTGGCCGCGGATCTGGGAGGTGATGCTCACGGTGCCCGGCGAGACGAGCGGCACGGTGAACTCGCCCATCGCGTTGGCGAAGATCGTGCTGCTGCCCACCGTGAGGCGGGCGTAGGGCATGCCGGTCGGGACCTCGTCGTCGCAGATGTCTGCGCCGATCCCCTCGGTCGCCATGCCCTGCACGACGCCGGGGATGTCCTGATGCAGCACGCGGCTCTCCTGGTGGAGGATCTCGCCCGTCGCCGCGTCGGTGATGTAGAGGAACTTCCGGTAGTTGGCGGGATCGAAGACGGTGCCGCCCTCGGCCTCGAAGCGCACCGCGAGACGGGCGGGCCGGAGGTCGTTGTCGACGCCGGCGAAGATCACGCTCTCGACGCCGCTCACCTTGGGGGCGGCGCGGAACTGGTCGAGGGCCCGCATCGCGAAGTCGCGCTCCCGAAGCGAACGCGGCGGCTTGGCGGCCGCCGCGAGTTCGCGAGCATCGACCCCGACCGGGCGCACGTCCGCCGCGGCGAGCACCAGCGGATAGCCGGGCTCGTTTCGGACGAGCAGCTTGAGGACGCCGGAGTGGACGGGGACGCCCGCGACCTTCTGGGCGTAGTAGACGCCGTAGAAGCGGTAATCGCCGGCGGCCTCGTCCCAGAGGATCGGCTGCACGAAGCGGCGGTCGGCGAACGGCCCCTCGAGCACGAGGTCGTCCGCGGAGACGCCGAACAGGCCGGCGTGCTCGAGGCGGAATCGCTCGGCACTCTCGATCGGCGAGGCGCCGGAGGAGAAGGACTTGCCGTAGACGCGGCCGATCCGTTCACCCGGGAGGAGATACAGGCCGCTGCCAGGGTGCTCTCGAAGGAAGCGCTCGCGAGGGCTCATCCAACTCGGGGTCTCGGGATTCGCCTCGCCGGGCACGACCGCCGCGATCGTCGCGGCTGCCGGCGTGAGGGCGAGGAACAAGGCCAGCAGGCCGCGTCGGGCGAACGGTCGTGGGGACATGCAGGACTCCGAGGGGCGAGGCGAGAACGGAGATCAATCGAGCAACGGCTCGACGGGCACGCGAAACTACCGCATGAGCGTTCGCGGGCGGGCCCGCGAACGATACGGCGGCCAAGGCATTGCCGGCACTTCACGCTGCCCCAAGAGCATTCCTCCGGGCGGGGCAGGTGCAAGTCGAAACCGCCGCTTCCTTCGCCGCAGCCCGCGTCCGGGTTCCTGAAACCTGCCGTCTCGGACCCACTCGGCGGTCTGGTCGACGGACCACTACCATCCGCTCCCCATGGCCGCGGCAAAGAAGAAGGACGGGGCGGAGAGCCTCGAACCCGTCATCGAGAATCGCCGCGCCCGGCACGATTACGCGATCGAGGAGACCCTCGAGTGCGGGATCGAACTGCTCGGGACCGAAGTCAAGTCGGTTCGGCACGGGCACGCCAGTCTGGCCGAGGGCTGGGTGCTGGCGGAGGACGAGCCGCCCAAGCTCAGTCTTCAGAACGTCCACATCGCCGAGTACCCGCCGGCCGGAGCCCATCGGCAGCACGAGCCGAACCGGCCCCGGCGGCTCCTGGCGCACAAGCGGGAGATCCGCAGGTTGGCGGTCGAGGTCCGGGCCCGAGGCGCGTCCCTCGTGCCCCTCAAGATGTACTTCCTCCGCGGCAAGGTGAAGCTCCTCGTGGGGCTCGCGATCGGCCGCAAGAAGGTGGACAAGCGACAGGCGATCGCGGCCAAGGAGGCCAAGCGCGACATCGAGCGCGAGACCTCACGGCGGCGGTTCGATCGCTGATCGGCGAAGGAGTCGAGGCCCGATGGCTCAGCCCGAGAAACCACATCACGACTCCTTGTCGGCGCTCATCGAAGGCAACCGCCGATGGGCTTCGAGGGTCGAGTCGAGGCAGCCTGGCTTCTTCGCATCCCTCAAGGCGCAGCAGCGTCCGCGGTACCTCTGGATCGGATGCGCCGACAGCCGCGTGCCCGCCAACGAGATCGTCGATCTTCCCCCGGGCGAAGTGTTCGTCCATCGCAACGTCGCGAACCTCGTGGTGCACTCGGATCTCAACTGCCTCACGGTGCTCGAGTTCGGCCTGCGATTGCTCGGCATTCGCGACGTCATCGTCTGCGGGCACTACGGCTGTGGCGGCGTGGAGGCGGCGCTGAAGCCGTCGGAAGGGCGCCTCGTCGACCACTGGATCCGCCACATCCGGGACATCGCGAAGTTCTACCGGCCCGAGCTCGAGGCGATCGAGGATCCCGTCGAGCGGCGGCGGCGGCTCTGCGAGCTGAATGTCGCGGTGCAGGTCGTGCACGTCGACGAGTCGCCGGTGGTGCAGGCCTGCCGCGCCGCGGGCGAGGAGGTCCGCGTGCACGGGTGGATCTACGACGTCGCGGACGGACTGCTGCGCGATCTCACGCCCACCGTCGCGGATGTGCGGGCCCACGAGCCGACGTGAGACTCGCTCAAGGGCTCGGCATCGGAATGCACGTCCCGGACGGTTCGGGGCGCCGGCCCTCGAGGCAGTCGACGATCGTCGCGGCCACGGCATCGGCCGAGAGCGTGCGGGAGTGCGGGATCGTCTTCTCGGGGAAGTTCAGTCGAAGCAGAGGCGTCTCGACGGCGCCGGGATTGACCGCGAAGGCGCGGATGCCGTGCCTTCGGCCTTCGTTGGCGACCGAGCGGGTGAGGCTGTCGAGCGCCGACTTGCTCGCGGCATAGGCGAAGAACCCCGCGAACGGATCGGAGGTGCCGATGGTCGAGACGTTCACGACGCAGCCCGAGCGCTGACGGGTCATCAGCGGCCATGCCGCCGCGATGAGCAGCGCCGGCCCGAAGGTGTTCACCGCGAAGGTGCGCTCGAGGAGCCCGAGATCGGTCGTCTCGATCGGAGCGAGCGGCGCGATGCCGGCGGCATTGACGAGGTGATCGATCCTGCCGAAGCGGGCGACGGCCCGGGGGACCACGGAACGGGCGGCGGTCGGGTCGCCGAGGTCCGCCTCGAGCACTTCGATCTCGATGTTCGGATGCGCCTCCCGCAGCGCGGCCGCCGCCGCGCGAAGCTTGCCGAGCGTGCGTCCGACCAGGACGAGGCGATGGCCGCCGGCCGCGAGTCGGCGCGCGGTCGCGAGCCCGATCCCGGAACCGGCGCCGGTGACGATCGAGACGGGCGCTTCGGCGGAGGTCGGTTGGTCGGTCATGTCGAGGACTCGAGGCGAGGGATCGGAGGCGCCGGCCGGCACCGACCGCGACGCGAACCCGCTTCGATGCGGATCGGCCTTGGGTGTCGAGATCCTCGTCGGAATGCGCGGCGCCGCCTCGTCAGCCGAGCAGCCGCATCAGGTCGTTGTAGAAGGTCACGATGAACAGCCCGCCGAGGAGCATGAGCCCGGCGAGCGTCGCGGCGTTCTGAAAGGCGACCGAGGGCGGGCGTCCCCGGAACTTCTCGTAGAGCAGGAACAGGAAGAGCCCGCCGTCCACGATCGGAAGCGGCAGGAAGTTGAGCACCGCGAGGTTCACGCTGATCATCGCGAGGAAGAAGACGAGGTACATCAGGCCGCGATCGGCGACCCGCGTCCCCAGATGGACGATGCCGACCGGGCCGTGCAACTGCTCGACGCCGACGGTTCCTCGCACCAGTCGATCGATGGTGAGATAGGTGAGCGCCGCCATCTTCCACGTCTGCTCGAAGCCCATCTCGATCGCCCGCCATGGCGATCCGTCCGCGGAGAGCACGGTGTAGATCGGATCGAAGAACTCCGCGGGAATCGGCGTCGACCATCCCAGTTCGTGGAGCGACGCGACGTCGGCCGCCGAGAGCGTCCAAGGCTCGGTGATCGCCGGCGCCTCCGGCGTGGGCGGCAGCACCGTCAGTTCGACCCGGGCACCCTCGCCCGCCTCGAAGGCCGCTTCGGTCGAGCGACGCAGCGCTTCGCGGAACGAGGCCCAGTCCTCGACCGGCGCTCCATCGACGGCGAGAAGGCGGGTGCGGGGAAGCAGGGCGAGCGGCGCCGCGGGGCTCTCGATCGGTTCGATCCCCGACTCGCCGAGCCTGCCGAGCCGATCGAACGGTCGCGCGACGAGCGGCACCGAACGTGCGTATCCGACCGCCACGCCCACCCGTCCGTTCCGATCGACCGAGGCGTCGACCGTGATCGGCTCGAGCGTGTCGCCGCGGGCGACCAGCATCCGCACGCTGCCGCCCGGTCGCTTCATCACCTCGCTGCGGAACTCCGCGAGCTTCGGTCCATCCAGCGAATCGATCCGCAGCACGAGGTCGCCGGGCTCGAGCACCCCCGCGTTGGGCCCGTCGGGGAGCACCTGCTCGATCCGCACCAGCGGCACGAGTCCGAGCAGGCCGAACTCGTAGTCGCCGGCACCGGTGGGCATGCGCGCGGGATAGACCAGCTGCTCGAAGGTCGGCTCGACCGGAAGGGCCGCCTCGACCTCGACCTCTCCAAGTCGCCATCGCGTGGCGATCGCTCGACCCTCGCTTCGCGCCGCGGACGCCTTGACCTGATCGAACGACCGGACCTCCTCGCCCGCCGCCGAGACGAGCGTCATGCCCGGCGCGACGCCTGCTTCGGCGAGCCCCGTTCTCAGCAGGAGCCGATCGATGAAGCCTCGGATCTCCTCGTCGTCGGCGAGACGGTTTCCCGCCGCCGGCGTGATGCCGATCGCCAGCAGGCCGCTCGACTCGTCCTGCTTCGGGCGAATCGAGAAGCGAAGCGGCGCGTCGAAGCCCTCGCGATCGACCGAGACGACCAGTTCGCGATCCGGGTGCGCCATCGCCGCGGCGATCTGCACATCCGCGAAGGTGTCGATCCGGCGTCCGTCGATCTCCCGGATGAAGTCGCCGCTTCGAAGGCCCGGGCCCGCCGACTCCTCGTCGAGCGGCGCGGCGGCCGCGGCCGGCGATCCCGTGGCGACTTCGCCGATCACCGGCGCCTCGAAGCGCACGCCGGCGAGGAAGGCCACGAGGAAGAGCACGACCGCGAGCAGGAGGTTCGCCACCACGCCCGCCGAGACCACCACCATCCGCTTGCCGATGCCGCAGCGGTTGTAGCTTCGGGCGGAGTCCGAGGTCGCGCCGGGATCGAGGTCGTCCTGCCCGAGCATGCGGACGAAGCCGCCGATCGGCAGGAGTCTCAGGGAGTACTCGGTCTCGCCGATCCCATGCTGCGCCAGTTCGTCGTCGCGGAGGCCGATGGATGGCTTGCCAGCCTTCGCGACGACGGCCGGATCGCTCGACCCGGTGCGGACGCCGATGCCCCGACGCCAGGAGAGCACGGTCGGACCCATTCCCACCGCGAAGGCATCCACGCGGATGCCGGCCCATCGGGCCGCGAGGAAGTGGCCGAGCTCGTGGACGAAGATCAGCAGGCCGAAGCCAAGCAGGATGAGCAGGAAGTTGGTGCCGTCGGCGAGCATGCAGGGAAGGGCGGCGGGAACGCGTCTCGGATCGGGGGCGAGTCGCGGAGGATACGCCTCCGCAATTCGCGAACCGGGGAAGGTCGATCGGCGGGGTCGCCGTGCGTTCGAGATCGGGACGTGCCGGTTCCGGTCGAATTGTCGGAACCCGGCCAGTCTTCGCGGCGGACCCCCCTTGAACCCAGAAGGCTCGGGGCGGTGTGGAGCGAGACGAACCTGGAGAGTTCGCGTGGGGGACGATAGAGAAGCCGGAGACGCGGCAAGAAAAACCCCCGGCGCGAAGCCGGGGGCGGAGGGAGGGAAAAGGGCTGGGTAAGGCGGAGAACGACCGGTTCCGCGGACCATCTGCGATCGAGTCATCGTTTCCCGAACTGGAAACTTCTCGGCAGACGGTCGAATAGTAGCCCCGGAATTGCGATCGCCAAGCACTTTTTCCCGGGCGTCGCGGGAATCGTCCGGTTTCCCGCTCGACGCGACGTTCCGGCCAGATGTGGTCTTGGAGTGGTCCAAGGTCTCGAATCGGCGGTCCGCGTCGGCTTCTCGGACGTGGCCTCTGGCTGGAAAGAGGCTCGCCAGAGTCGAGTTCGAGGCGGTGTCGATTCTCAACCGTCTCTCCCGACTGGAGTTGAAGTCAGGTTGGAGCCGTGGGGAAACAGGCGGCCAGCCACCGCGGTGGCCCTCGCGTTCGCGGGGGCATCGGCGGCAGTCGGTCTGCGCCGCCCAGATTGGCTTCGGGGAAACGATTGATCGACCGCGAAGGGGTGAAGCGGTTCGGCCGGAGTCGGGGACCGCGTCGGCGGA
>JBMTTG010000129.1:0-8244 GCA_049449095.1 Phycisphaerales bacterium
CCGAGAGCCTCGGCGGCGTCGAGAGCCTGATCGAGCACCCCGCGATCATGACCCACGCCTCGGTGCCCGAAGCGCAGCGGGCGGAACTCGGGATCAGCGACTCGCTGGTGCGGCTCTCGATCGGCGTCGAGGACGCGGGCGATCTGATCGGCGATCTCGAACACGCGCTCGCGGCGGTGTGAGCCGAGAGTCGAACCGATCGTCGAGCGCTCCACGGCGCCGCGCGACCGAGGCTTCCTTCCAACCGCGAGGATTCGTCAGCGACGAGATCGAACGCGGCGCCGGGTGATCGTTCGCTTCACCGGGATCGCGCCAGGCTCGAGCACCCGCCGTTGCCAGACGAGCAGGTCGATCTGGTGCGGCACGCCGCTGCGCTGGCGGCGTCCCTCTTCGATGACCTTAGCGAGGCTCTTGAAGATCTGCGTGAGCTTCTTCGATCGCTCGTCGTCGATCCAGGTGATCTCGTGCCGAGCATGAAACCGCGGAGGACGATCGGTCGGGACCTTCGTCCGGAAGTGCTCGCGGAGCATGTCGCGCAGCCCGCGACCGCACGCCCGCAGCGCCGCCATCTCGACCCGCACGTAGCGCTCGGCGGAACGCTCGTCGGTGACGGCCGCCCGGAAGCGCGCCGCGAGAGGGCTCACGCGATAGAGCTGTTCGGGCCGCCGCACTCCCGGCCGTTTCCCATCCGGCACCAACAGACCGGCGGCGACGAAGATCCGGACGTGGCGATAGAGCCCCGTCGCCCGCCGTCCGCTAGCGCGAGCCAGATCGCCGATCGAGCAGGGCTGTTCCGCCTCGGCGAGCGCGAGCAGCTCGAGCCGGATCGGCGAGGAGATCGCACGCCACTGCCGGACGCCCCACAGCGAGGGCTTGCCGGAAGGCACGGACTTCTTCGGACGGTGAGACGAGGCCGAGGCCGAACGCTTGCTCATCCAGCAACCCCCAAAAGGACACGCCCAGCGACACCCAAGCAACGGATGTTCGGCCCGGTCGCCGTCCGCCGCGACGAAGAATAACTCGACATCCGATGCTGGCAAACAGAATTGTCGACCGTCAGCGCCGTGCCGCGCCCGCCTCGAACCACTCCGCGAGCCCGCGCGCGTCGACTTCAGGCAGCGGACGTCCTCCGTCGAGCCAACGTCCGAGGCCGAGCCCCGCGCCCTCGGGATCGAGCAAGGCCGCCTCGAGTTCGAGCGTTGCCCGCCGCTGCGCCTCGTCGAGCCCCGCGCCGCCCGCGCCGGCAAGCGCCATCTCGAAGTCCGGCAGCGATCCGCCGAGCCCACGATCGATCGAGATCGCCGCGTCGATCGAATCGGCCACGCCCGGGCGCTCGAGCGCTCGTCGCGCCTCGCGGCGATCACCGCGACGGAGGTGGGCGAGAAACCGGCTCGCCTCGATCGCGCGTCCGGAATCCGAAGCACGGCGCGCCCCGCCGCGCCCAAGCCCCTCCGCGAGCCGCTCGAGGTAGCCGCGCCGCTCGGGATCGTCCTCGACGACGAGCGCGAGCCGTACCGCGCTCGCTCCGAGCGATTCGTCGAGCCGCACCGCCTCGGCCAAGGCTCGCAGCGTCTCCCGACGCATGGGATCGCGATTCGAGCCGAGCGCGCGGTCGGCGGCGTCTTCCGCCGCCTCGAAGCGGGCGATCGCCTGCGCTGCGCGGTCGCCATCCTCGGCTGAAGGTGGCGCCTGAAGCCCCAACGAGGCGACGCCCGCCAACGCGAACAGCACGCGGCTCCGGGCGCCTCCGAGAGATCCGCGTCGTTTCCAGAGGTTCGGGCTCACGAGGCCGGCTCCTCTTCCGCGGCGAGACGCAGCGCGAGTTCGACGAGCAGGAACTCGAGTTCGATCGCCTGCTCGAGGCGCGAGCCCGCGCCGCCGCGACGGTCTTCCGCCGCCGCGAGCAGCCCGGCGATGCCGGCAGCGCCAGGTCGCGCCGCACTCGCCGCGAGCGCTTGCCACTCCGCGAGCCCGGAGAGTTCCGCGACGAGCCGCTGCGACGGGCCGCTCGCGATGCTCCGGCGAAGATCGAGCCGCCGATCGAGCCTCGCCGCATCCTCGGCACCGGCGTCTGGGATCGCGGCCCAGCGGACGCCCTCGCGATAGCGCTTCGCCGCCACGATCGGATCGCTGGTCGGCGCGGCCGCACTTGGCGACGACTCCGCCTGCAGCCGGTCGGAGAACCCCGCCGGCTCGAGTTCGCCGCGTTCGATCGCCCCGATCGCCCGCTCCGCCGCCGCGCGAGCGAGCAGCGTGTTCGCATAGGTCGCCGCGATCGCCTCGAGCCGCCGCGACTCGGACGGCATCGCCGCGAGCGCCCGCTCGACGAGCGCCGCGCGGATCGCCCTAGGCCGATCCGGGTCGCCCTCCTCGGGAAGTTCCCGACCGGAGAGGCGCGACACCGTGCGTCCGAGCAGTTCGTCGTTCTCGAGGCCCGGGGAGAGATCGAGCAGCGCGACCAGCACGTTCGGACCGTGCGCGAGGCTCTCGAGGAGCACCGCCGCCGCGGCATGGCGCACCTCCCGTGCGTCCTTCAGGATCGCCCGCGCAAACGCCTTCGCATCCTGCGGCCCCAGATCGCCGCCGCCGCCGCGGAGCGCTCGCACCAGCGCGATGCGGGCCTCGCGATCGTTGAGGGCCTTGGCGAAGGCATCCGCGAACTCGCCGTCCAGGCCGCTCGCAGTCCCCGAGGCCGCCGGGGGATCGACGTTCGCCTCGCTTCGCCGCAGCGACGCCTCGACCCCATCGAGGAGCTCGCGGCTGCGTCGGCGATCGAACCGCGCGAGCATCGTCGCCTCGTGGATCCTGCCGGCCGCGACGAGCCCTTCGAGCAGCGCCTGCTCGCCTCGGCGCGGTCGCTGCCGGATCGCCGCGAGCAGGTCGCCGCTTCGGGAGATCAGTTCCGGATCGGCGCGAAGACGACGCGGCCGAGGCGTCGGCCAGGCCTGCTCGATCGCCTCGAGCCAGGCCGTGCGCTCCGAATCGCTTGCGTCGAACGGCACGATCGGAAGCAGGCCGAATGCAGGCTGCTCCGCGAGCAGGCTCGAAACGATCCACGCCGCCGCCGACGCATCGGCGATGCCGCCTTCCGCCGCGAAGTGCGGCGCCAGCATCTCCCGCACGATCGCGGGATCCGGAAGCTCCGCGGGGTCGAGCCTCGCCAGCAGCGCCGCGATCACCAGCGGCCGATCGCCCTGCTCGTCGCCTTCCCGCCATGAACGGACGTTCATGCGAAGCGCTTCGAGATCGGCCCGTTCGCGAAGCGACACCGGATCGAGTCCGTCGGTCGCGGCGAACCACGAGGACCACGCCGCGAGCGTGGCGGTGTCGATGCCGCCGACCGCGAGCTCACGCGAGGCCGCGGCCAGCCAGCGCGCCGCGGTCTCCTCGAACGCCGACGGCGCCGCCCAACTCGATCGGGCCGGCAGGTTCAGCCGATCGAACCGCTCCGAGACCCGATCGCGAACCGTCGTCGCCAGCGTGGCGCGACGCGCGACTTCCGCGAGCACCGCGGCGCCCCAGGCCCCACGACGGACGGCGGCGCCATCCATCGATCGCGACGGCTCGAGCATCCCGAGCCCATCGATCAGATCGAGCGCCGCCGAGGGCGTCTCCACCGAGTCGAAGCACTCGCCGGTCGCCGCGACGAGATCGCGCCGACGCGACCCCGAGAGCACCGGCCAGACGCGGCCCGCCTCGGCTTGAAGCTGGGACCAGTTCGAGCGCATCGCGGCGTCGAGCTGCCCCCGGGCTCCGCGGATCCGATCCGCGAGATCGCGCAGTCGTCCCGCGAGGTCCGCCGCGGCCGCGGGATCGATCGGCGCCGATCGATCGAGGGCTCCGGCGCGAAGCGCCGTCACCCGCTCGGCGGCGATGCCGCGAAAGGGCGTCGCGCTCCGAACGGCAAACGGCACGGTCGGCAGCAGGTCGGCCTCGATCGATCGTTCAGCGTTGTCCGGCCTCGTCGTCGGGATCGTCGCCGGCTCCGGGGCCGCGATCGTCGACGGCCTCGGATCCTGCTTCGAAGCCTGCGGCGGCTCGGCCTCGCCACGCGGCCAACTCGAGACGACCGCCCCCGCCACCACCGCGAGGACGATCGCCACCAGCACCAACGCGCGAACCGGCGCCGATCGCTCGCCGTCGTCGCGCCCCGCCTCGACCACCGTCTCCACCTCGGCGAGCAGCCGCGAGAACTCGCTCGCCTCGCTGCCACGGGTCGCGATCCTGCGTCGCGTCGGGATGCGATCGAAGCGTCGGGGCGAGCCGCTCGCCTCGCGTCGATCGACGAGCCGGCGGACGCGGGCGAGGATCGCCTCGGGGGCGAGGCCCGTTCGACGCGCGAGCCCCGCGAGCCGAAGCGACGCCTCGTGGTTGAGGCCGCGGCTTGCGCGAAGGACCTCGACGATCGCCCGATCGAGCCGTGCCTGCGGCGTCGCGCGATCCTCGACGCCACCGGGCGGCCGCCCGAGCAGCGTCTCCGCAGCCGCGAGCACCGCCTGCTTGGCGAAGTGCGCCTCGGGCTCGCCGGAAGCAGGGTGTTCGGCGATCTGCTGCCAGCGCCGACGCGCCGCCGCCTCGACGCGTCCGACGGTGAGTTCGCCGCCCTCGAGCGCGAGCACCACCCTCGGCTCCGCCCCGGGAAGCACGCCGAGATACCGACGCAGGCTCGCGGCCCGACGGTCCTCGCCGATCGTCGCCCGACCGCTCATGGCGCCACCTCCCGCGGGGGCGCCGGAGGAAGCTGCGCGTCGAGGACCGAGAGCGCCTCGCCGTCGGTGCCCTCCCGCCACTGCGGATCGAGCACCCGCAACTGATCGAGCACGGCGCGAGCCTGCGCGGGATCGATCCGCGCGAGCGACTCGATCTGCAGCCGCTTGGCCCGTCGCCATCGAGGCTCGCCGCGGCCGCTTCGCTGCAGAGCCTCGCGCGACGCTTCGACCGCGGCGTTCGCATCGCCGAGCGCCAGCGCCGCCTCCGCCAGCGAGAGCGAGGCTTCCGCCGACGCCGCTTCCCGAGCAGCACGCTCGGCGGCCGAGCGCCACGAGCGGGCGTGACCGGCATCGCCGGAGATCCGCCACCGCGCCTCGGCCGCCTTCATCGCCTCGAGCGACGCCGCCGGCACCACCGGATCCGACTCCGGCGCGAGCTCCAGCACGTCGATCGCGGCGCGCCAGAGCAGTTCGCTCGAGGCCGCGTCGGCCGACTGGGCACTCCACGTCGCCGCCACGCGAGCCAGCCATCGTCGCGCCGCCGCGCTCGCCCACGCCGAGTCGCCTCGATTGCGAGCCTCGTTGATCGCCGCGTCGCGATCGCTCTGCGCCGCGGCCGCATCGCCCGCGAGCCACGCCAGCTCGGCACGATGAAGGCGCCAGACGTCGCGTTCCCGGGCGGTCACCTCGATGCCGCGCCGCGCGAGCATCGCCGGATCGAGCCGTTCGAGCAGGTCCGCCGCGCGGGCTGGATCGGGATCCTCGACCACCAGGGTCGCCTCGACGAGGCCGAACGCCTCGCGTCGCGCTGCGGGATCCTTGGCGACCTCGACCTCGCCGCGTTCGATCGCGGTCGGTCCAAGGCGCCGCAAGGCGATGGCGAGCGCAAGCCGCTCGTCGCGCTCGGCGAACGCCAACCGCTCGGCGATCGCCGTGCGGGCTTCTCGCGCCAGCTGCGGATCCCGCGTCGAGGCGAAGGCCTCGAGCGCGGCGAGATCCATGCGATCCCCGCCGAGCCGCACCGCGACCAGGCTCGCGCGAGGGTGATCCGGATGCAGTTCGAGAAAGCGTCGGCCCGCCTCGCTCCACCGCTGCTGCGCCGCAGCACGCTCCTCGATCGATCCCACGGACCGCAGCCGATCGAGCGCGACGAGCCGAAGCCACGCGGACTCCGGCGACTCGTCCTTGCGTCGATCGAGCGCCGCGATCGCCTCCGACGGAAGCCCCGCCTCGAGCAGCGCCTCCGCCGCGAGGCGCTCGAAGCGAACCGCGCCGGGATCCGAGGCCTCACCGCGCGCTGCCAGCAGGTTCGCCGCGCGAAGCAGCCGATCCGCGGCCTCGGCCCAATCGGCGGCGCCACCGCGTGCGAGAGCCTGCTCGCGAGCCGACCACGCCTCGCTCCACGCCATCGCCAGCGGCGACGACGGCGGCGTCCGTTCGGAGAGCCGGGCGATCATCTCGCCCACTCCCGCGACATCGCCGCGAGCGGCGGACGCCGCGAGCGCCGCGTCGAGCGCCGCAGCCCAGCGTGGCGCCCGGCTCGCCCTCGACCACGCCGCGACCGCCGCCATGCGGATCCACTCCGGACGCAGCGGCCCCTCGGCGAGGCGCTCCCGCGGCCACTGCTCGAGCATCGCCTGCAGGGTCTCGGCTTCGTCCGCCGCGGCGAGCATCAGGAGTTCCCACGCCGGCCGCGCCGCCGCGATCTCGCGATCGACGTTCGGATGCCCGAGCAGATCGAGCCATGCACGCCCCTCCGCCGAGCCTTCGAGCGTGCCACGGGCGATCGCGGCGCCGAGCATGGTCTGCGCAAAGCCCGCATCGCCGCGGCGATCGACCGAGACCTCGCCCGGCCGCGGATCCTCCGAACCCGTGTCGAGCAGCGGCAGCAGCCGCGACTGCGCCTGGCGCGCCGCGACGCGGGCCTCCGCGAGATCCGCGGCGAGCAGCGCCCGCTGGACCTGGGACCAACCGGCGAGGAATCGGGCCCGCACCGAATCGGCATCGAGACGCCGCTGTTCCTCGGCGACGAGATCGGTCTCGACGCCACTCGTCCGCAGCAGCCTCGACGCGAGGCGGGATCGTTCGAGGCTCGCCTCGCGCTCGAGCAGATCGAACGCCTCGGCGCACGCGGCTAATCGCGCGGCGCGCGCCGCCGGGCCCATCGCCGATGCGGCGCCCGATCGCAGCAGGGCCGCGGCCGAGGCCGCGGCGAGATACCGCCCCGTCGCGAGCGGCCAGCGCAGCGAGTCCGCCTCGTCGCGCTCGGCGAGTTGGGCGAGCCGCGCGACCCGCTCGAGCCGCAGAAGCCGCTCCTCGGCGGAGACCGGCTCGGAGAGCCATCGATCGATCGGCCGGGCCAGCGACTCGAATCGCTCCCGGCGGGCGTCGGTGTCGCTTCGCACCGGCGACTCGAGCGCCGCGATGGCCAGATCGACGCGAAGCCCGGTCTCGCCGAGCGAGGCGAGCATCGCGTCGAGTTCGGCGAAGCCGCGCGGGTCGTCCGCGCGCCGGGCGAACCCGTTCCCGGCGAGGCTCGTGGCCGCGGCCGCCGCCAACGCCCACGCGCGCCAGCGGCGTTCACTCCCCCGGCGCATAGCTCACTCCGCTGAAGCCGGTGTCTTCGGCCGCCTGCAACGCCGCGGCGACGAGCGCGACCGAGGCGCCGTCGAGCACCTCGACCCGGATCGGGGTTCGCACGTCGAGGCTCGCGAGGACCGCGCGAAGTTCGCGACGATCCTTCACCGGTCGCTCGCCGACCCGAAACGGCGCCGCGATCTCGCCGCGCACCTCGACCACCACCGGCTCGAGATCGGACGCGCTCGCGGCGCTCGGGCCCGCGAGCAGCGCCTCGAGCCGCTCCTCCGGCCGCTCGACGGCGGCGGTCACGATGAAGTACGCCAGCAGGAGGAACGTCGCGTCGAGCATCGTCGCGAGGTTGAGCGCGAGCATCGGCGCGCGGCGGCGCGGCATCGAGAACCTCACTCGGCGCCTCCTCGGGCCGGATCGACCGCAAGCCGGATCTTCGTGGCGCCACCCTCCCGCAGGCTTCGCACCACGAGGTTGAGCCGCGACGCCGGCGCGTCGCGATCGGCGCGCACGAGGGCCGGTTCGCCGCTCGCTCCTGCCGCCGCGGCACGCAGCCTCGCCGCCGCCCGCTCGGGCGGGAGTTCCGCATCGCCGAGGAGGATCGCGCCGCTCGCGAGCAGGTTCACCGTGACCGCGCCGCTTCCGACCCGCGCGTCGGCCGCGCCCGACTCCCCCGGCAGGCTGAGGAACTCCTGCGCGGTGCGGGCGAGCTGCGTCGTCGTCAGGAAGAAGATGAGCAGCTGGAAGACGATGTCGATCATGGGCGTCATGTCGAGCGGGAGGAGCCGCTCGCGACGCCCGGCGGCGGCGAACTTCACGGGGCGCCCCCGCCGTCGTCGCCGGCAGGCGCCTCGAGCAGCAGGGTGAGCCGGTCGATCTCGCGTGCGGCACTGGCGGCGATCGCGTCGATGCGCCAGCGCGCGCGTGCGCTCCGGTCGGCGATCGA
>JBMTTG010000130.1:0-8208 GCA_049449095.1 Phycisphaerales bacterium
TCTCGTGCGCCCGCCGCCGCGACATGCCCCCCGCCCCCGAAGCGCGACGCGAGTTCGTTCACGTCGATCGCCGCGCCCGACGTCGCCGCAAGACCGGGAGGAAGCGCGGCGGCGCCCGCCGAGCGGAAGCTCATCCGCACGACGCCTGGTTCCGGCTCGGAGAGCAGCACCGACGCCACGATGCCCGCGACCGCGAGCGGTTCGTTGACGAGCCCGCCGACGTCGGTCGACGTGGCACCGGTCTCCGCGAAGTCCGCCTGCGAGAGCGTCATCACCGCGAAGCCGCGCCTCGCGTCGCCGCCGAAGGGCACGACTTCGAGCGAGCGAAGCGCCCGCCCGAGCGCCGCGAGACGCTCCGGCCGCCCCTGCTGCTCGAGCTCCACGTAGAGGCGGTCCTTCTCGACGCCGCCTTCGAGCATCCGCGCGGCGAGTGCGAACTGCCTTGGACCGGCGGAGGGAAACCGGAACCACCCGGTGTCGGTCGCAAGCCCGACGAAGATCGCCTCGCCGAGGCTGCCGCGTCCGGCCGGCGCCAACGGGGCGCCCATCGCGTCCGCGAGCCGCGCGAGCATCTCGGTGGTCGAAGCGCAGGTCGGATCGATCCACCGGAGCGACGCCACCGCTTCGTCGCCGCGGGCGTGATGGTCGATGCCGACGATGCGATCGCGGCAGGCTCGCAAGGCTTCCGCGAGCGGCTCGACCTGTCCGAAGGTTCCGGTGTCGACGATCGCGATCGTGTCGAAGCGGCCAAGCCACGCCGCGAGTTCCTCGGCCGACGGCGGCGACTTCGGATCGACGATTTCGATCGACGCCTCCTCGGCGACCAGCGAGCCCAGCGCCGCCTCGACCGGACCGATGAGGGCGATCTGCGTCTCGGCGCCGAGCGGCGCGAGCAGGCGACGCACCGCGAGGCAGGAGCCGATGGCATCGCCGTCGGGCTTGGCATGCGAGAGCACGAGCACGCGTCGCGCCTCGCGAAGCCGCGCTGCCAAGCCTGGAAGATCGGTGTTCGACCGGTACTCGCTCATGCCGCCTCCGGAGCCTCCGAGTTCGCCTTTGTCGCCTCGACGAGGCGCAGGATCCGCACGATCCGTTCGATGTCCCGCCGCATCTGCGCGATCAGCGCGTCGACCTCGGCGAAGACGAGCTGCCCCCGCACCCATCGCTCGAACGTGACGCGGATCGGCCAGCCATAGTGATCCAGCGGAAGGTCCCGCCCGATCACGTGCACCTCGCAGCGAGGCGGCGTCGGCTCGAACGACGGCTTGCATCCGACGCTGATCGCGGCCATCGCCCGCTCGCCTCCGGGAAGTTCCGCCCACCCCGCGTACACGCCATCCGCCGGCAGCAACTGGTGACCGTGGTCGAGGTTCGCCGTCGGGCAACCGAGGAGCCTGCCCTGCCGATCCCCCGGCACGACGGTGCCGGCGAGGCCGTAGGGCCGCCCGAGGATCGCCGCGGCATCGAGCACCCTGCCGCGTCCGAGCAGCCACCGCACGAGCGAACTGCGAGCGGGCACCAGCGATCCGGAGGGAAGCGGCAGGCAGAGCTCGGGCACCACGTCCACCTCGAAGCCGAGCCGATCGCCGATCGCCGCGAGCAGGCCCACGTCGCCGGTCCGCCCCCGTCCGAACCGAAAGTCCGGTCCCTCGACGATGACGCTTGGTGACAGCCGCGACCGGATCTCCGCCATGAAGGGCTCCGGCTCGAGCCCGAGCAGGCTCGCCGAGGTCTCGAGCATCAGCACCTCGTCGGCGCCGGCGGCGCGAAGCCTCGCGGCCTTCTCCTCGACCGTCGAGAGGCGGCCGGCGATGGTTCCCGGACGCAGGATCTCGACCGGCAGCGGCTCGAAGGCGACCGCGGTCACCCGACCGCTCGCCCCCGCCTTTCGGCGGGCCGCGGCGAGGAGTGCCGCATGTCCTCGATGGACTCCTTCGAAGTTGCCGATGCAAATGGCGTGCATGCCGGTTCCGAGACGATCGCGAATCGGTCAGGATATCGGTTGACCGGATCGAACCCGGTCCCTTCGCTCGTTCGTTCCACCTCCGGTCCGGTGGCGCGTGCCGCCGGACCGTTCGCTTCTCGCCGCTGACTCGCCCGGTACCTCACGCGCATGTCCACGGTCCCCTCCACGTCGGCGTCCTCCGCCGGCGCCCCCGCCGATCCGGCGGCCCTCGTCGACGAACTCGTCCGCAGCTTCCGCGACACCGCCGAGCAGACGGTGCCGTGGTTCCTGCAGCAGATGCCGTCGATGTACTTCCAGGACACCGACTCGGCCTCGCAGCTCGCCCATCTGCGGGCGATCATCGCGGCCCGCGCGTCGGGGCGTCCGCTCGAGCTCTCGCTCCGCAGCGAAGACGGCAACGAGTTCACCTTCCTGCGGCCCAAGAACTATCCGGGCGTGCTTGCGGAACTCGTCGGGTCGCTGCCGCTCGACCGCTCGCTCCGCGCGGCCAAGATCCACACCACGCTCGACGGCGAACTCGTGCTCGACACCTTCGTCTTCGGCGACCGCGATCCCTTCGACCCGAAGGATCCCCGCCAGGCGGAGAAGCTCCGAGAGACCATCGAGTTCGCGAAGTCGCAGGACCCCGACTGGTGCGCGGACGACATCACCGCGTACTTCCGCGGCTGCGCGGCGGAGTACGTCTCCACGCTCACGCCGCTGCGGATGTGCAAGCACCACGCGATGTTCATGAAGGTCTCCGGCCTCGACGGGGCCGAGGTCGAACTCGAACTCGAGGCGGACCCGAACCTCTCGCGGCTCAGCATCGCCGTCGCCAACGCCCGCACCCGCACCATGCTCGAGCGGACCGCGAGCCTGCTCGCGCGGCATCGGATCGGCATCGAGCGGGCGTACCTCGACATCGTGGCCGATCCGCCGCACGGCTCGGTCACCTTCGTCGGCTTCGTGATCCAGGGCCCCGATGGCGGGCCGATCGATCCCAAGAGCGACCTCTGGCGCCGCGTGAAGGCGGACCTCCTCCGCATCAAGTGGGTCGACTTCCGCTGCCTCGAGATCGCCTCGCGGCACCCGGGCTTCGACGTCGCCCGCGCCGAGCTGCTCCTGGCGTTCTCGCAGCTCCTGCACCAGCTCCTCGCCGGCGAAAACCGCTTCGCCTACACCCGCGAGCGCATCCAGCAGGCACTCGAGCAGAACTTCCCGACCACGCTCGAGGCGATCGATCTCCTCGTCGCCCGCTTCGATCCCGCCTCGCCGATGCCCGAGACGGAGTTCACCAACCGACTCGACGCGCTCCGCACGCGGATCTCGGAGACGGTCAGCGTCGATCCCGATCGCGCCGTGCTGCTCGGCCTGGTCCGGTCGGTCGGCTCGGTGCTTCGAACGAACTTCTTCCTGCCGCGGCGATTCGGGCTCGCGATGCGGATCGACCCCGAGCTCCTTCGCACCGAGGAGCGGCCGGACCTTCCCTACGGCGTCTTCTTCGTCCATGGGCGCGGCTGTGCGGGCTTCCATGTCCGGTTCCAGGACATCGCCCGCGGCGGGCTGCGCGTCGTGCGCCCCGACGGCGAGGCGCAGCACGCCCGCGAGAGCGAGCGCCTCTACAACGAGGCCTACGGACTCGCCTTCGCGCAGCAGCTCAAGAACAAGGACATTCCCGAGGGCGGCGCGAAGGCCGCGGTGCTGATCGAGGCGGGGGCGGAGATCACGCGAAGCGTCAAGAGCTTCGTCGACAGCCTGCTCGACCTGATCACCCCACAGCCCGAGACCAAGCGCCTCGTGGTCGATCGGTTCGGCCGCGACGAGCTGATCTACCTCGGCCCCGACGAGAACATCACGCCGCAGCACATCGAGTGGATCGTCGAGCGAGCGAGACTTCGCGGCTACTCCATGCCGACGGCGTTCATGAGCAGCAAGCCCGGCGCCGGGATCAACCACAAGGTCTACGGCGTGACGAGCGAGGGCGTGAACGTCTTCCTCGGAGTCATGCTCGAGGCGGTCGGCATCGATCCGCGGACGCGGCCCTTCAGCGTCAAGATCACCGGCGGCCCCGATGGCGACGTCGCCGGCAACATGATCAAGATCCTCCATCGCGACCACGGAGCCGCGGCGAGGATCGTCGGCATCGCCGACGGAAGCGGATGCGGCGAGGACCCGGATGGCCTCGATCACGCCGAACTGCTGCGGCTCGTCGAGTTGAGCCTGCCGATCGCGGACTTCGATCGCTCGAAGCTCGGACCGCGGGGCCGCATCGCGAGCGTCAAGGAGCCCGACGGCGCGCAACTGCGGAACACCATGCACAATCGCGTCAAGGCCGACGCGTTCGTGCCCGCCGGCGGACGCCCCGCCACGATCCACGAGGGCAACTGGCGGGAGTTTCTCGCCGCCGACGGCACGCCCTCGAGCCGCCTGATCGTCGAAGGCGCGAACCTCTTCCTCACGCCGGGCGCCCGCGAGAGGCTCTCCCAGCATGGCGTGCTCATCGTCAAGGACAGTTCCGCCAACAAGTGCGGCGTGATCACGTCGAGCTTCGAGATCTGCGCCTGCATGGCCCTCGACGAGAAGGAGTTCATGTCGATCAAGCCGCGGTTCGTCGAGGAGGTCCTCGCCACGCTGCGCCAACTCGCCCAGGAAGAGGCGCTGCTGCTGATGCAGGAGGGCCGCCGCCGAACCGGCTCGAGCCTGCCCGCGATCAGCACCCGCCTCAGCAAGGTCGCCAACGCCGCCGCGGCCGCCATCGCCGCCGCCATCCCGACGTGGCCCGAGGAGGATCGGGAGTGCGCGAAGTTCCTCGTGTTCGACCATCTTCCGAAGGTGCTGGTCGAGACCGCCGCGGAGCGGGTGTGGACCCGCATGCCCGCGGCCTATCTGAACTGGATGCAGGCGAAGCGCCTCGCGTCGAGCATGCTCTACCGCGAGGGCATCGACTTCCTCGAGGACCTCGAGTCGCAGGCGATCGCCGAACTGAGCCGTCGCTATCTCGCGAAGGACCTGCAGATGCGAAAGCTCATCACCGAGGTCGAGGGCAGCGATCTGGCCGCCCGCACCCGGGTGGCCGAAGTGCTGCGACGCAGCGGCACGCGTGGCGCCCTGCAGGACCTGTGATCGACGCATGCGAGCCCGATTCCGCCGCAGCGCGGCGGAAAGGAGACCGACCGTGACGAATCGATTCGCGACCCTCGGCTTCGCCTTGATGGCGACGGCCTCCTCCTTCGCTGCGCCGCAAGGACCGATCGCCGAGGAAGCGGCGGCTCCGATCCTCGCCGAGTCGAGGATCGTGGCGGTCACGGTCTATCGCGACGAGGCGGCGATCACGCGGCGTGCCGAGATCGAGTTCCCACCGGGCACGACCCTCGTCCGGTTTCTCGATGTCGCACCCGGCATGCTCGTCGAAGACAGCGTGCAGGCCCGGATCGACGGCGAGGCGAAGGTGATCGAGGTGGTGGTCCGCGAAGTGCCGGTCGCCGATCCGGAGGCGCAAGGCCGCGCCGGCGAACTCGACGCGCGGATCGAGGCGATCGGCCTCGAGATCGGAGCGCTCGAGGACGACGGCAAGGTGCTCGACGGCGAGTGGGCGTTCCTCGAAGCGATCTCGGCGCGGGCTGGCCAGCAGGCCGCGGCCGCAGCGGGCACCGAGGCGCTCGACCTCGAGCAGGTCGCCGAGCAGATGCGGTTCCTCGCCGAACGACGGGCGACGCTCCTTCTGCGCAAGCGTGAACTCGCCGCGATCCTCGCGGAGCGGCGTCGCGCGAAGTCGGCCCTCCAGTCGGAGCGGCAGGCGATCGGCGGCCGCATCGGCTCGCGCCTCGTGCAGGATGTCACGGTCTCTTCGACCTCCGGCGGTCCTGCCACGCTCGATCTGCTCTACCGCGTCGACGGCGCCTCGTGGCGCCCGGCGTACCGGATCCGCACCGATGTCGCAGGCAATCGCACCGACCTCGAGTACGACGCGCTCGTCGAGCAGGCGACCGGCGAGGATTGGACCGACGTCGTGCTCGAGCTCTCGACCGCCGATCCCGCCGTGCCGACGGCGCCGCCCGAGATCGAGCCGGTCTTCGTCGACGTGTTCGTGCCCCCGCCGCCCTCGCGCGGCAAGGTCGAATCGCTCGCCCTCGATGCAGGCCGGCCGATGGCGGCTCCGCGTGGAGGCGGCTTCGGCGGCGGCGGCATGGAGGGCGGAATCTTCGGCGATCCCGGCGACGCGGCGATCGCCTTCGACAGCGGGCTCGCGGTCGCCTATCGGCTCCCGCGGCCGGTCTCGGTCCCGAGCGACCTCGAGCAGACGCAGCGGCTGCGCATCGACTCGGTCGACGCGAAGCCGCGGCTCGTCTTCGTGAGCCGCCCCATCACCGAGGCGCCGCCATCGCTTCGCGCGACGCTCGAGAACTCGACCGATCTGGTGCTCCTGCCGGGCGACGCGTCGATCTTCGTCGCGGGCGACTACGTCGGCGAGACCGAACTCCCCGCCGTGCAGGGCCGCGGCAAGTTCGAGATCTTCCTCGGCCCCGAGCCGCGACTCGAGGTCGTCCGGCAGCCGACGGTCCGAAACACCTCGACCACCGGCCTCTTCGGCGGCGGCCGGCAGACCACCCTCGCCAACCGCATCGAACTGGTGAATCGTCTGCCTCGCGCCGTGATCGTCGAACTCTGGGATCGCCGTCCCGTCTCGCTCAACGAGAAGATCGCCGTCACCGTCACCGATCTGAGCCGGCCGCTCGACACCGACGCGGCCTATCTCGAGAAGGAGGCGCCGCAGGGGCTTCTCAAGTGGACGATCGCCCTCGGCGCGGCCGGCTCCCCCGATGCCAAGGCGACGGTGGTGTGGACCACCAAGATCGCCTACAGCGCCGACGTCGAGATCACGCCGATTCCGGACTGACGATCGCTCGCCGCCGGCCGCGCATCAGGCAAGTCGGGGCCTCAGTGCCACCACGGCGTTGCCGGCGGATCGAACATCATCGCCTCGGCGAGGAAGGCGACCGCTCGCTCGAGCCCTTCGTCGATCGACATCATCGCGTCCTCGTGCTCGATCGAGAGCACGTGGTCGTAGCCGTGACGTCGCAGTTCGCTGACGAACGGCCGCCAGAACTCGTGGCCGTGGCCCCAGCCGCAGGTGCGGAAGCTCCATGAACGGTGCGCGAGGTCGCCGTAGGGCCGCGCGTCGAGATAGCCGTTGACGGGCCCCTCGGTGCGCGACAGCTCGGTGTCCTTGGCGTGCACGTGGAAGAGGAGGCCCGCCTGCGCGATCGGGCCGACCGCCTTGATCGGGTCGATGCCCTGCCAGAAGAAGTGCGAGGGGTCGAAGTTGCAGCCGAGCACCGGCTTCTTCGACTTGATGCCCGACGCCTTCATGGCCCGCTCGGAGAGGCGGATCGTGGTGTCGGGGTTGTAGACGCAGAAGCCCGGATGCGGCTCCCAGGCGATCCGCACGCCGTGCTGGTGCGCGAGCTTGGCCTGCTTCGCCCAGTACGGCACGAGGACCGAATCCCACTGATACGCAAGCACCTCGAGGAAGTCTCCCGGCCACGGGCAGGTGACCCAGTTGGGCTGCTTGTCGCCCTTCGCGCCGCCGGGGCAGCCCGAGAAGGTGATGACGATGTCGGTGCCGAGCTTCGGGGCGAGCTTGACCGCGGTCTCGAACGCCGCGTGATGCGGCTTCGCCTTCTTCGGATCCGGATGCACGGGATTGCCGTGGCAGGAGATCGCCGAGAGCGTCAAGCCGTGGTCGGCGATCATCGCCTTGATCCGCTGCTGTTCCTTGGCCGACGCGAGCACCTTGTCGGGCTCGAAGAAGGGCTTGCCCGGATAGGCCCCGACCGGCAGTTCGATCGCGTCGAGGCCGGATTCCACGCAGATCGCGAGGGCTTCTTCGAGGGATCGCCCTGCGAAGAGGGCCGCCATGACGCCAAGCTTCATCGTGTGGATCTCCTGGAGGTCGGGGTGCGGACGATACCACCGCCTCGATGGCGAACTCCGCGTTGACGCGTCGCGGCGAGTTCCGAACTCGCGATTGCCTCCACCGCCGAAGAAGCCGAGAATCCCCGACGCTCCAGAACACCCAGTCCTCTCGTGACCACCGCACTCCTCCTGATCCTCGCCCTGCTTCAGGCGTCCGCCGACGAGCCGCTGGCGGACGCTCCGGCGCCGGCGGCCGAGACGGTGGACGACCACGGCGCCGGCGAGACGACCTCCGACGACCGCGACCGTGACGAGGAGCCGTTCGACGCGCCCGTCCGCCCTGCGCG
>JBMTTG010000131.1:0-8201 GCA_049449095.1 Phycisphaerales bacterium
GCGACTGCGTCGCCCCGTGGTCGCCGGTCCTCGCCGCTTCGCGGCTCCGGCAACCAACTTGCTTGTCGTCGAATCCCACCCCACCGCGAAGCCCGGAAATCCAAGGCAGCGTCTCACTCGATCTTGAGCGCCGCCGACTCGCCGAGCTGCCGCGCCAGCGATTCGGCCGCCTCCGCGGCAGCCCACGCCTCCCGCGAACGATCCTCGTCACGCGGAAGATCCCGGCCGCTCCAGGACCGACGAAACTCGCCCTGCCAGATCACTCGACCGCTGCCGGTCTCGATCAGTCGGAGCGTCACGCCGACGCGAAGCCGCTCCCGCGCCTCCTCGGTTCCCCGCAAGGGCTGCGGCTCCATCCACCGTCGATGCTCGAAGCCGGTCAGCGAGCCCGCCAGCAGGTAGTCCGCCGAGACGAGACGACTCACCCGAAGGATCTCCTCCACCGACGCTTCGCCACGTCGGACGCGATCCACGATGAATCGCCGTTCGGCGTCGGTCGCCGCGAGGTTCTGCCGATCGACGACGGCGAAGCGATCGAGCCCGATCATCGCGCCGACCATCGACGACTCGAACGCCGCGGCGAACGACTCGCATGGCCGAGGCTCGTCCTTGCAGGCCTCCGCGATCGAGAGATCGAGCACCGCGAGGGTCGCGGGCCCGTCGCCTCGAGGCATGCCCGGCTCGATCACCGCGACGCTCGCGCAGAGCGAGATCGCGTACGGCGAGGATCCGACCGGCGACTCCTCGAGCACGTCGTACCGGCGCACCATGCCGTTGGAGAAGGATGCGATCTGCGCCTCCGACAGGTCGCGGGCCGAGACCGAGATCTCCTCGCCTCCGCCGAGCGATTCGACGAACTGCTGGTAGCGCCGGGACAGGCTCTCGTTCGAGACGATCAGCGCGCCGTTGACCTGACGCACCGCGTCGGAAAGGGCCGCCTTCAAGGCCTTCTCCCGAGTCTCGCCGGTGCCGCGGGCGATCACCCGCTCCGTGCCGGGCTCCGGCGGCAGGTCACCACAATCCGATCGACGCGGACCACGCGACGCGTTCGCGACGGCGCGGTCCGAATCGCCGCGCGGTTCGTAGACCCGCAGCACCGTGATCAGCATGCCCTCGGAATCCAGATCACCCGAACGGATCACCTCCTCCGATCGACGCGGCGGAACTGCTCCGCGACGCGCGAGCGAAGTCGCGAACTCCGAATGCCGCGCGCTCCAGACCGTGGTCTCGGTCTCGGAGAGGCCAGCCACCGCATCGTTGAACTCCCGCACCGAGGCCTCGAAGCGGCCATCGATCCGATCGTTCGTCGCGATCTCCTCGCCCCGCACGGCGGCTGCGATCGCGGCGTCGGCTCGCTGCCGAGCGGTCGACTCCGCCGACTCGATCGCGGCCGCGCGCGTCGCGGCGGGCAAGCCGGGAAGCACCGTCTCGCTCGCGAAGACGATCCACGCGACCTCGCCCGAGCGCCGATCGCGCATCGCGCGGACCCCTTCGGGTGGCGACCAGCCGCCCGCGACCGCTCGTCGCATCGATTCCATCAGGGCTTCGGAATCGGACGACTCGACGACGTCCGTGCCCAGCATGGAGACGTCCTGACGACCCGGCACGAGCGACACCACCACCGAGCAGCGCCCCGCCCCGTCGTCGCGCGCCGCTTCGACCTCGATGATGCGCTGCGTCGCGGCGATGGCCGAGGCGATCTCCTCCTCAGCACGATCGACGAGGATCGCCTCGTAGCCCGCTTCCTTGGAGCCCGCATCGAGGCGGCTCACGAACTGCGATGTCGCGGCGACCGAGGCTCCCTCGAGGAAGCCGGCCACCGCTCGGCGCGCCTCGAGCGAGGCGCGATGCATCGCCACGCGGCGCTCGATCACCGGCATCGCGACGCCCTCGGTTCCATACGACGCCGACGCCGCGACGAGCAGTCCCTCGCCCTCCGGAAACGTCGCCCATCCCCCGCCGTAGCCCTGCTCGAGCAGCTTCGGCACGAGCTCGGTTGCGGACGGCGGATCCGAACTCTCCCCGGCCGTCACCTGGCCATGGATCGCCCACGACGCGACGATCGCCAAGCTCACCGCCGGGAGCCATCGACTCGGGCGCATCGTCGCCTCCTTTGCTCGCCGTCCCGCGGCCCCGTGCGGAGGCCGCTTCTCACTCGCCGAAGATTCCCTTCGTGAACTGCTTGGGAAGCACCACCTGATCCTCCCAGCAGCTGTACTTGGTGCGAAGGTCGATCAGCTTGCAGTCGACGGCGTACTCCTTGGTGGTGGTCCGCCCCGACTTCGACGTGATGTCCACGATCGACATCTGCAGGCTCAGCTGCGGCGCCTGCAGCGTGCCCTTGGCGAACACGCTGTCGGGGTCGTAGTCCTCCGAGTCGCGCAACTGGCCGACGTCGCGGGTGAGCTGATCCCGGTTCGTCGCGCTGTCCGACGCCGCGACATCGCCGCTCACCACGACCTGGCCGCTGTTGACGAGCGACTTGCGGACCGCGTTGAGCATCACGTTCTTCTGGCGCGTGAAGGCGACGTTGTCGGTGTCGTTCTTCCAGCTGCCGATGCCGACCCTCGCCGGATCGCCGTCGGCCCGGTAGCGATCGAGGACGCCCGTCGAGACGATCGACTGCACCATGGTGTCCGCGAAGGACTGCCACTCGTCGGCGCTGATCGTGCGGTAGTCCGGAGCCGACTTCACCTCGCCGCCCGTCCGAGTGGCCGAGCATGCGGAGACGGCCAGCGTCAACGCCGCCATCGCGATCCATCCTGTCCATCGAATCATCCGAATCTCCTTGGAGACAAGCCTGCTGAAGGTCCTACTTCTGCACGGGAGCGAGGGTCAGCCGAAAGTCCTTCGCCCTCGAACTGCCCGCGACCTGGGAGAGCACCATGGTCTCGCCGGGCTGGATCGTCCGCTGCTTCCACGAGCCGCTCGTGGGATCGACCTGCATGCCATCGGCCGCGAAGAAGTCGAAGCGGAAGCGGAAGGTGCGTTGCGACCCGCCGCGATTGCGGACCGTGACCTGCGCCATCAGGACCTCGCCCTGCTCGAAGGCCTGCACCGACTCGACCGCGACCTCGGTCGCGAGTCCCGGGCTTCGGACCACCCGCGTGTGCGCGACCTGGTCCGCACCGGGCGTGCCGGTGGTGACGGTCGTGGCGGACTCGCATCCAGCGCGGCCGCCGGAAGCGACCGCCAGCGATGCGAATAGGCTACGGAGTACGACGACTGCAACAGAAGGCTTCATGGATTCACCTCCGAGACGGCGGCCCGACGCTGGTCGAGCGCGACCACCCGAACCGACAACGCCCCAGCGCCGGTGCTGCGAGCGTAGAGGAAGACCGGACCTGGCGGCAGGACGACTTCCCGCTTCGTGGGAGACGCGTTCCCGAGTCCCACTTGCAGCCGGCCCGAGGATGGGCGCGGCACCACCGCCGCCTGCTGGGTGGCGGGCAGCGTCGTCCAGGTCCTCAGGTCCGGCATGGTCAGCGTGTTCCAGATCGCGCCGCCGAGCAGGATCAGGCTGCGGGCGTTGTCGTCGTCGACGCTCGCCGCCGCCGCGACCGTGAGTCCGATCTTGAATGCCGCGATGAGCACCGGCCGCCCCCAGATGAAGATCAGTCGATCGCGAAACTCGCCGGCGATCGCCGCTTCGACCGAACCGATCACCTCGGTCGCGAGGAACTCCGGCCCGGCCTCGATCGACAAGCGAGCCGGCGTGGCGAGGGATCTCGATCGCAACTTCGGCAACGCGACCTTCGGGATCCGAACGCCGGGCGCCACCGCGAACCCGATCGAGCCGTCGATCCGCTCCGGCGCGAGCCCCTGCTCGAAGTACACGTAGACGTCCTCGCCGAGCGAACCCGCGGAGGTGCGGCGCTGGAGCGCCTGCACGAGGCTCGCGGGAATCGGGCCCTCCGCGAGCCAGGTCAGCGCGCCCTCGGCCTGGTCCGGGGAGCGATCGGCCATGAAGGCGACCCACGCCGGGAAGCCGGCGCCCGGCACCGCCATCGCATTGCGGGACGAACTCGCGATCGCGTCGAGCTCGGACTGGGCCTGCCGGTAGGTGGCGTTCGACTCGATCGAGTTGGCGTCGACCACGAGGCCCTTCGACTTCGCCCCTTCCTCGATCGCGCGCCGTCGATTCGCCGAGTCCGCCTCCAGCTCCTCTCGAACCTGTTGCTGCTCGCGATCGAGACTCCTCGCCACGACCGCCGCGAGATCGATCTGTCCGAGCAGGAGATGGTTCACCACCACGCCGAGGCGCATCAGAATCCGATCGACGACGGTGCCTTCGTAGTCCAGCGCTCGGTCGTCCGAGACGAAGATGAGCGCGTTGTTGATGGCGCCGGTCGTGCTGATGACCGCCGAGTCGTCGAGCGACTCGCGAATCGCGTAGGCCTCCTCGAACGCCCGGTTGCTTTCCTCGAATCGTCCCGCGTCCTGCAGGATCTTGCCTTGCTCGAGCCGGACCCACAGCGTGTCCTGCGGCTCGGCCCGTACCTGCACGACCGCCTCCGCGGCCGCCTCGAAGCGCCCCTGATCGTGAAGTTGCTTGGGCGCCCGAAGATCGGTGGTGCAGCCGAATCCGAGCACGGCGACCGGCAGGCCCCATGCCCACGCCGCGCGTCGCATTCGCCCGCACGCCATCACGACGATGCTCCCCGCCGCGATCGTGCGAGCAGCCACAGCGACGCGGCTGCGACCGAGAGGCCCGCCGCGATCATCGCCACGGTGCGGCCATCCCACGGCTCGGCGTCGGCCACGCCGAGCACCGCCACCCCGGTGGCCCGGTCGCGCACCACCCATCCCGAGGCCGACGCGACGGCGGCGAGCACCTCGTCGCTCGGTGCCGGCTCGATCCGCACGACTCCTTCCTCGGCGCTCACACGATGCGCCGCCGGAAGATGCGATCGAATCCGTGCCGCCTCCGTCTCACCGACGCTCGAGGCCGTCAGCACCACATCGACGCCTCGGCGCGACCGCCGAGACGCCTCGTCCAAGGCGAGCAGCACCGGATCGATCGCGAGGCCCGTCGCCTCGGCGAGCGCCGCCTCGGAAGCAAGTTCCAGCTTCTCCCGCCGGGCGCTGCCGCGACCGACCGAGGATGCGGCGATCCTTCCGTCGATCGAGCGGACCAGCGTCATCGACACCTCGAACTCGGCCGCGTAGGTGGCGATTCCGTAGACCTCCTCGAGCTCGCTCATGCTTCCCTGCACGCCGAGTTCGATCCTGAAGTCGCTCGTGCGACCGCGAAGCACCCGCATGGCTCGGGCGGGATCGTCCGAAGCGAGCAGCGCGAGGTCGGCCTCGGCTTCGCGCAACGCCCCACGATCCTCCGCCGCAACGGTCCATTGGCCGGAACCAGCCAGCGGCGCGAGCACCAGTTCCGCCAAGCGCCGATCGAGCGGATCCGTCGAGCCGAGGCCGGCGATCTCGATCACGAACGGCGAGGGCGTGGACTCCGACGCGGACGGCGGCGGGTCGGCGGCGATCGACGAGTTCGCCGCCACAAGCAGCCCCGCCGCAATCATCGCGCCCCGTCGGCTTGCGCTCATCGCCGAAGCGTAGCGAGCGTTCACACGCGATTCGCCGGTCGATCGAAGTCCCGCAGCGCCGGCCACGCGAGGATCGCCGTCGCCGCGAGCAATGCCAGCAGCACGCCGTCGCGGGCGAGTTCGAGCGGTGTCCACTCGCCGCCGGAAGTCGCCGCGTCGACCGGATTCGCTGCGGCCGGGTCGGCATCCATGAACTCGACCGGTGCCGCCGGAGCCGCCGACCCTGGCGGCTCGACGATCCGCCACGCCAGCAGACCGACCGCCAGGAGCCCGCAGGCCGCGAACGCGAGCCGCAGGCCGACCCGCGATCGGCGCTGTGTTTGCGCGGGTTGCGAGGCCATGACGATTCCGCCCGTGGCCAGTTCCGCGACGAGCCGCGCCACCTGAGGGTCCTCCGCGGCCGCTTCCCAGACCGCGATCCGCTCCTCATCCGAGAGCGCCTCGAGATCGCCCGACGCGAGCAGTGCCAGCGCTTCGGGGTCGATCGAATCCAGATGACGACCGCCTCGCGGCGAGATCGCCGATCGGCAAGCGTCGTCAAGCCTCGCCTCGCGGCTCATCCCGACTTCTCCTTCGTGGCCTCGACCTCGTAGCCCGATGAACCCGCCTCCGCGAAGCACCGCTGCCACGCCGACGCCCACGCCTCGCGCGACGGATGGTCCCAGTCCTCGGGCATGGATCGCTCGAGCGCCAACCGCATGTGGTCGTGGATCTTCTCGAGCTCGCGGCTGACCCCCCACGGCGGCAGGCCCACCAACTCTCCGGCCTGCGCCTTGGGCATGCCCTGGCCGTGGATCATCGCGAGCAGGAACCGCTGCCGCGCCGAGAGCGCGTCGTACGCCTGGCGGATCGCCTCCGCGAGCCGGTCGAACTGCACGCCTCGCTCCGGATCCATCGAATCGCCCCGGCGATCGACCGGATCGATCGCCTCCATGTCCGCGGCGTGCTCGCGCCGGCGGCGATGCGATCCGATCGCGATGCGCTTGGCGACGACGAGGAAGTAGTTCACAAGCGAGGTGCGGCCCCGGTACCGCACGAGCTTCGAGGGACGCACCGCGTCGGCCGGCGACGCCTCCGGGTCATCGCCCATGAGCGCCGCGATCGACTCGCTCACGAGATCCTCCGGCGAGAGCGTCCCGCAGGGCTGCCTTCGAAGCCGAAGTTCGAGCGGGCCCGAGATCTCGTCATGGATCGCCGCCCAGGCGCCATCGCGACGCCAGCCGCCAGCGCCGCCGAGGTAGAGGTCCGTCAGATGCGGCGGCCGGTCCTCACCGACATGGGCGGCATAGCGCTCGAACGACCAGGAAACGCCCGGCCAACGCTCGCTCGCGGCCGCATGGGCCTCGCGAAGCGTCGACATGGAGCCTTCCGGATCGTGCATCGCTGGTTCCCGGCGCCGCGCCGCCGCCGTCTCGCTTGGACCGCGGGCCCGTCGACGCCAGTCTAAGAGCCTCGCCTGAAGTTCGCGCTCGACTGAAGCGGCGATCATCGCGGGAACCTTCGGTTCGCCGTGCCATCGAGGCGCTTGCCGAGACGCTCCATCGCCGCCGCGAGCGCCTTGGCCCGCTCGCCGGCGCGGGCGAGGTCCGATGGCGTCGACTCGGACACCGGCGACGCCGTCGGTCGAGGCGGCACCGGGGCCGCGGCTCGGGACTCGCCGGTCTCGGAGACTTCCGCCGCCACGACCACGCCTTCTCGCTCCACGACCACGCCTTCAAGGTCGATCGCGAATGCCCGATCCGCCTCCGGTGCGGCCGCAACGGGATCCAACGTCTTTGGAGCCTCGCCTTCGGCGGCCTTCTCGCCACCATCGTCGACGGCGCTCGCCGCCGCCATCGGCGCAAGCAAGTCGCCGATCTCGCCCGCCGAAGCCTCGCCGGATTCCGCTTCCGCGGTCTTGGCGAGCAGCGTCGCGCGGTCCCACTCGATCGACGGCATCTCGACGCCATGGTGCCGAAGCAGGTCGAGCACCACGAAGGCTGCGACGCCGGAGGTGACCCCGATGATCGCGTTGGTGAGCGACTTCATCCCGATCTCCTTTCGAAGCTGATGAGTTCAAAGGACACGCGTCGGTCGCCGCCGATGGCCAGCCTTCCGCTGATCGTGACGAGCGCCTCGTAGGGAATCGACAGACGCGAGGCGGCTTGACGCGTCGCCAGATCGATCTGGCGCTCGAGCGACGTCGTCAGCATCACCGCGATGCGCTCGCCGGCGTTCGCGAGCGCCGTGGCATTCCGGAAGGCCGGCGTGCCATCGACCACCCGCACTCGGGCCGAGAGCCCGGCACTGCTCTTGAAGGGCACGCGGGCCCAGGCACCGCGGGCGTCGCGTTCAAGCTGCTCCCGCACGATGCCGTCGCGACCGACGACCACCACCGGCAACGCCGCCCGCCCGACGATCGACATCGCCTCGTCCTCATCGCCCCACTCGAGTCGCAGCGCCGGAGCGACCACACCGTCGCGGTGTGCGAGATAGCGACCGCCGGTCGAAGGAAGATCCGCCTTCGTCGGCGACGGCGCCTCGAGCGGCTCGGCAGGCGTGGTGGCCGGCGTGATCGCCTCGACGGACGTCTCCGGCTCGATCGCCTCAGGCAGCGGCTCTGGCGTCGCTACGGGCGCCGGCGCGGCCTCCGGCGTCGACGTCGGT
>JBMTTG010000132.1:0-8131 GCA_049449095.1 Phycisphaerales bacterium
GCCCAAGGCCGTGCTCGAGCCTCGCGACGAGTGCGACGTGGTCGCCGCCATGCGCCTGCTCGGCGACCCGCGGTTCGCGTCGGTGGCCATGGCCCCGCGCGGGGGCGGCACCGGCACGGATGGCAGCGCCCTCGTCGACGGCATCGTGATCGATCTGGCCCGAGGCCTCGATCGGATCGTCGAGATCGACGTGGCCCGGCGGTTCGTCCGGGTCCAGCCGGGCGTGGTGCTCGCGCAGCTCAACGCGGCGCTCGCACCGCTGGGCTTCCGCTTCGGACCGACGGTGAGCCCGCATGATCGCGCGACCCTCGGGGGCATGATCGCCACCGACGCGGCGGGCAAGGGATCGCGGCTGCACGGCAAGACCTCCGATCACGTGCGGCGGCTGCGGACGGTGCTTCCGGGTGGCGAGGTGTTCGAGGCTCGACGCCTCGAGCGCGAGGAGGCCGACGCGACGATCGCGGCGGGCGGACGCGAGGCGAGGCTGCTCGCCGCGGTCCGCGACGCGCTCGATCGCGACGAGGTGACCGCGGCGCTCGAGGAGCGCTGGCCGGTGCTCGCGCGACCGCTCGCGGGCTACACCTTGCCCAAGGCGTTCGATCGAACGACCGGCTCGATCGATCTGGCGGCGCTCGTCAGCGGGGCGGAGGGCACCCTCGGCATCGTGGTCGAGGCGGAACTGGCGATCGTGCCGCTCGCGAAGCACCGGCGGATGGTCTTCGTCGGCTACCGAACCTTCGACGAGGCGGTCGCGGCGGCGGCACCGCTCGGCGCGTTCATCCCGTCGGCGATCGAGACGATGGACGAGACCGTCCTCGCGCTCGCGCGAACCGACGAGGCGTGGCGGGGCCTCGACGAGGTGCTCGGCGCGACCGCCTCGCTCGGTGCGGTGAACCTCGTTGAGTTCGAAGGCGACGATCCATCCTCGCTCGCCTCGAAGGCCGCCGCGATGGCCGAGGCCGCGAACGGATCCGGCGCCGCGACGGTGCAGGTGATCGAGCACGAGCCCGCGCGACGAGCCTTGTGGGAGGTCCGCGAGCGGGCGGTGGGCCTCCTCGGCAACATGCCGGGCGACCGGCAGCCCGTCGCCTTCGTCGAGGACTGCGCGGTGCCGCCGGAGCGACTTCCCGAGTTCGTGCGGTCGTTCCGCGCGATCCTCGATCGGCATGGGCTTGCGAGCGGCATGTACGGCCACGTCGACGCGGGATGCCTGCACGTGCGGCCAGCGCTCGATCTTCGCGACGAATCCGACGAGCGTCTGGTGCGGGAGATCGCCGACGAGGTCGCGGCGCTGGCGCATCGCCTCGGCGGGGTCCTGTGGGGCGAGCATGGCAAGGGCTTCCGAAGCCGCTTCAACGAGGGCTTCTTCGGGCCCGTGCTCATGCAGGCGTTCACGCGGATCAAGACCGCCTTCGATCCGCGCAACCAGATGAACCCCGGCAAGATCGCGGTGCCGGAGGGGGTCTCGCCGACGCTGCTCACGATCGAGGCGAGCACACGGGGATCCCTCGATCGCGCGATCGATCCAGCGCTCGCGGCCCGTCATGCCCATGCGATCCGCTGCAACGGCAACGCGGCGTGCCAGTCGATCGATGCCGACCGGGCGATGTGCCCGTCGCTCAAGATCTCGCGCGATCCGCGGCACGGACCGCGCGGTCGCGCGATCCTCATGCGCGAATGGATGCGCCGCGTGTCGAAGTCCGGATGGCGGGAGGGCGACTCGTGGCGCGAGCCGTCGTGGGCGTCGCTGCCGGTCCGGGCGTGGCGACGACTCGTCTCGCGGCGCGATGTCTCGCACGAGGTGCGCGAGGCGATGGACGGATGCCTGTCGTGCAAGGCGTGCGCGGGCAGTTGTCCGGTCAAGGTGAGCGTGCCGGAGTTCCGCAGCGCGTTCCTGCACCACTACCACCATCGCTATGCGCGATCGCTCGGAGACCGTCTCGTCGCGGGGCTCGAGGAGGCGCTGCCGCGGCTCGATCGCCTGGCGGGACTGGTGAATGCCGCGACCTCGCTGACGTGGGTCGAAGTGCTGGTGCGGCACGTCGCGGGCGTGGTCGACCCGCCGCGCCTGGCCCGGCCGTCGCTGGCGGCGCGGCTTCGTCCGCTCGGGGTCGCGATCGAGCCGATCGAATCGCTCGCGACGCTTCCGCACGACGACTCCGGGCGCGAGGCGATCCTCCTGCAGGACGCCTTCAGCACCTACCTCGATCCGGAGGCGACCGTCGGGGCGGTGCGGCTGATGCAATCGCTCGGCGTGCGGCCGCGGGTCGCGGCGTACTTCCCGAGCGGCAAGGGGCGCCATGTGAAGGGCGAACTGGGCCGCTTCGAGCGGATCGCCCGGGCGAACCTCGCGCGGCTCGAATTGCTCGCTGGCAGCGGCAGGGCCATCGTCGGCATCGACCCGGCGACGACGCTCGTCTTCCGCGACGAACTGCCGAAGGCCCTTGGTCTCGACGCGAGCGACGTGCCGACGGTACAGCTGCTCGCGGAGTGGCTCGACGCGCGACCGCAGATGGTGGAGTCGAGAGTCTCGACGTCCTCGGGGCCCGTCGCGGTGCGTCTCTTCGCCCACTGCACGGCCAGGGCGATCGCACCCGAGTCCACACGGCAATGGCAGCGCGTCTTCGCGCGGTGTGGCCTCGACCTCTCGATCGAGTCGGTCGGCTGCTGCGGGATGGGCGGGGGTTGGGGGCATGAGACCGCCAACGCCGCCGACTCTCGCGGCATCTTCGGATTGAGTTGGGCGAGCCGCATGCCGCCAGATGACGCGGGGTGGGACACGCTCGCCTGCGAGGGCTTCAGCTGCCGCAGCCAGATCGAGCGGATCTGCAGCCGCAGGGTCAGGAGCCCGGCGGAAGTGCTGGCGGATCGGCTCCAATCGCGTGCGGACGGCTGATCGATCACCTTCGAAGCGGTGCCGACGCCGATAGAGTCAGCCCATGCCGGCGATCGACCGACCGCTCGAACGCACCTCGCGACCTGCCGACGCGGTCTCGCCGCGGTTGCGGTGGCTGCTTCGGGTGGTCCTGGGGCTTTTCGCGTTGCTGGTCGTCAACAGTCTTGCGCTCGCGGCGGTGACGTTCGTCGAGTGGCGGACCGGTGCGGCGCTCCAAGGGCAGGCGTATCTCTGGAACGTGCTGCTGCACCTCTTCCTCGGCCTGCTGCTGGTGGTGCCGACGATCGCCTTCGGCGTGCTCCACATGCTGAAGGCCCGCGGTCTTCCCAACCGCGATGCGGCTCGGGTCGGCTATGCGCTCTTCGCCGCGGCGATCGGCCTGCTCGCGACGGGCGTCCTGCTCATGGAGGTCGAGGTCGCCGGGATCGAACTCGGTGTGCGGCGTGCCGGAGGCCGAGAGGTCGTCTACTGGATGCACGTCGCGCTGCCGGTCGTGGTCGCGTGGCTCTTCACGATCCACCGGCTCGCCGGACCGCGGATCCGCTGGAAGGTTGGGGGACGCTGGGCGATCGCGGGCGTGGTCTTCGCCGGCGCGATGCTCCTCTGGCACGTGGCCGATCGCGCGAAGCCGCTCGACCCGACGATCGGCGAGGCGTCGGCGTGGCTCGATCCCTCGCTCGCCCGTACCGCGACCGGCGAGCCGCTGCCGCTTCGCACGCTGCAGATGAACGAGTACTGCCTCGAGTGCCACGAGGACACCTACCACCGCTGGGCGCAGTCGGTCCATGCGATGAGCTCGTTCAACAATCCGGCCTATGCCTTCAGCGTGCGCGAGACCCGTCGCCGCGCGCTCGATCGCGAGCAGTCCAACGCCGATGCGAGGTTCTGCGCCGGCTGCCACGACCCGGTGCCGCTGCTCGCGGGCCTGATCGACGACCCTCGCTTCGACGATCCGCATCTCGATCCGCACGATCCGATTGGCGCGGCCAGCATCTCCTGCACCGTCTGCCACTCGGTGGTCGACGTGCGCGGCACGCGGGGCAATGCGGAGTTCACGGTCGAGGAGAGTCCGCAGTATCCCTTCACCTTCAGCGAGAGTCCGCTGCTCCGCTGGGTGAACCGCCAGCTCATCAAGGCGAAGCCGGCCTTCCACAAGCAGACGTACCTGAAGCCCGAGATCCACCACTCGGGCGCCTTCTGCGCGACCTGCCACAAGGTCTTCCTGCCCGAGGAACTCAACGACTACCGCTGGCTTCCGGGGCAGAACCACTGGGACAGCTTCCGCCTGAGCGGCGTCTCCGGCCACGGCGTCGCGAGCTGGAACTATCCGGCGAAGGCCGAGACCGACTGCAACGGATGCCACATGCCGCTGCGGACCCCTGGCGAGCCCGGCGTGCTGGCGGACTTCGGAGCGAAGGTGCGCGATGGCTCGGGGCTCGCGAAGGTGAAGGACCATCTCTTCCCCGGCGCGAATCCCGCGATCGCCTGCCTGAACGAACTCCCCGAGTGCCGCCAGCTCGTCGAGGAGCTCGAGGCGTTCAACGAGGGCGCGATCCGGCTCGATCTCTTCGCCCTTCGCAAGGGTGGGGCGATCGACGGCGAACTCGTCGCCCCGCTGCGCCCCGAGGTGCCGGCGCTCGAGCCGGGCGAGCGGTATCTCCTCGAAGCGGTGGTGCGGACGCTTCGCCTCGGACACGCCCTCACGCAGGGCACCGCCGACAGCAACGAGCTCTGGCTCGACGTCGTGTTGACCGATGGCACGGGACGCGTGCTCGGACGCTCCGGCGGCATGGACGCGTCGCGCTCGGTCGATCCGTGGAGCCGCTTCTACAACATCTTCATGCTCGATCGGGAGGGGTACCGGATCGATCGCCGCAATCCGCAGGACATCTTCACGCCGCTCTACGACCACCAGATTCCGCCCGGCGCGGGCGACGTCACGCATCTGGCCTTCACGGTGCCTGCCGATGCGGTCTCGCCGATCACGCTCGCCGCGGCGGTGCGGTAGCGCCAGTTCGACACGCACTACCTGCGGATGTTCACCGGCGACGCGGCGTGTTCGAACGATCTGCCGATCCTGACCCTCGCCTCCGACTCGCTTTCGCTGCCGATCGCGCCGCAGCCTCCGACGACGGTGATGGCCTCGTCGCTTCCGCCGGCCTGGGAGCGGTATCAGGACTACGCGATCGGGCTTTTCCGGCAGGGCGAGCGCCGTGGCGTCAAGGGGCCGCTCCGGCAGGCGGACGAAGCCTTCGCCGTGGTCGAGTCGATGGGACGAGCCGAGGGGGCGCTTGGCCTCGCCCGCACGGCGCTGCGCGAGGGGCGGATCGAGGAGGCGGCGGCGGCGTTGCGTCGCGCCGCGAGCATGGACCCGCCGGCGCTTCCCTGGTCGATCGCGTGGTTCTCGGCGCTCGTCGATCGCGAGCGTGGCGAGTTCGACGCGGCGCTGGCGAATCTTCGCCGGCTCGCGGCGACCGACTTCGAGGAGGCCCGCGCGCGCGGCTTCGACTTCTCGAAGGACGATCGCCTGCTGCGGGCCCTCGCCGACACGCTGCTGCTCTCGGCCTCGCGCGAGGACGACGGCACCGCTCGCGACGCCACGTTGGTGGAAGCGCGGCGGTGGGTGCGGGCGGCGCTGGATCTCGACGTCCAGAACTTCGAGAGTTGGTACGTGCTCGCCCAGATCGAGCAGGCTGCGGGCGACGCGGCGGCGGCGGAGGAGGCCCTCGCCGAGCATGCGAAGTACAAGCCCGACGACAACGCCCGCGACCGCGCGGTCGCCCTCGCCCGGCAGCGCTACCCGGCCGCGAACCACGCGGCGGAGCCGGTCGTCGTCTACGACCTGCAGCGGGAGGGCGCGTTCGGACTCGAGGCCGCGACGCCGCAGACGCCGGCGGCCGAGGCGAGCGAGGGACCGTCGCGGTGAGCGGCGAGGCCGGACGCGATCCCGAGATCCGCCAAGCGCTTCGGCGTTCGGCGTTCGTCTTCGTCGCGATGGTGCTGCTCGCTGTCGTGGGCTTGTGGTGGTCGAAGCGCCGGATGCCGCCGCCACCCGCCGATCCCACCCCGGTCGCGCCGGCGATAGACCGAAGGGCACCGCCGGTCGAGGCGCTTCCGCGAATCGTCCTGCGCGATCGCGCTCGCGAGCGCGGCGTCGGCGTTGTGCACGTCACCGGTGCGCCCGGGCGCCAACTCCTGCCGGAGCCCCTCGGCGGCGGCGTGGCGATCGTCGACGTCGATGGCGATGGCGACGGGGATCTCGTCTTCGTCGACGGCGATCGCTGGGCGGATGGGCCGGCGGACTCGCCGTCGGGGCAGGGGGTCGCGGTCTACCTCAACGATGGACGCGGCTCCTTCTCGAAGCCCGCGTCGCCGACCGGCCTCGAGGAGCCCTTTCAAGGCATGGGGGTCGCGACCGGCGACGTCGACGGCGACGGCGATCTCGATCTGCTCGCGACGAGCGTGGCCGGCGTGCGGCTCTTCCTGAACGAATCGCGCGACGGGACGATCGCGTTCCTCGATCGCACCATCGAGTCGGGGCTCGCCGAACTCGAGGGATGGTCGACCGCGGCGGGCTTCGGCGATCTCGATGCAGACGGCGATCTCGATCTCGTGGTGGCGCACTACGTCGAGTGGACGCCGGCGATCGACGAGGCCGTCGACTATCGCCTCGCAGAGATCGGTCGCGCCTACGGACCACCGCTCGGCTTCGCGGGCGAGACGGTCCGGGTGTTCTTCAACGATGGCGGTGGAGGCTTCGTCGATCGCACCGTCGAGTCGGGCTTCGACGTGCGGAATGCCGCGACCGGCGAACCGATGGCGAAGGCCCTCGGACTGCTCGTGCAGGATCTCGATGGCGATCGCGACCTCGACGTCTTCGTCGCCAACGACACCGTCGCGAACCTGCTCTTCGCCAACAACGGCGACGGCACGTTCCGCGAGATTGGTGCCGCGTCGGGCGTCGCCTTCGATCGGAGCGGTGCTTCCACCGGGGCGATGGGGGTCGATCTCGCGCGGGTCTCGGATCGAAGCGGCGATCGGCGGATGATCGCGGTCGGCAACTTCGCGAACGAGCCGAGTTCGCTCTACGCCGATCTGTCCGCGTCGCCGGGGCGGTTCTCCGACGAGTCGATTCCGCTGGGGATCTCCGCCGCGACCCGGCCCGCCCTGACCTTCGGGATGGTGTGGGCGGATCTCGATGGCGACGGCGCGGAGGAACTCGTCGCCGCCAACGGCCACCTCGAGGAGGCGATCGGCCGTCTTCAGGCGAGCCAGTCGTATCGGCAGCCCGCGCAGGTCTTCGCGTTCGAGCGGGGGAAGTCTGCGGGAAGGCTGATCGAGCTGCCGCGCGAAGCGCTTGGCGACGTGGCGACGCCGGTCGTGGGTCGCGGGCTCGCCTGGGGCGATCTCGATCTCGACGGCGATCTCGATCTGGTGCTCACGCAGATCGGCGGTGCGCCGCTGGTGCTGTTCAACGAGACGCGCGAAGCGAATCTTGGCGAGGCGAGGCCCGTGGTGGAACCAGCGCCACCACACTGGGTTCGCATCGTGCTCGAAGGCCCGCGTGGCGACGCCTCGGTGGTCGGCGCCACGGTCCGTGTGACCGCGGGGGATCGCATGATCGTCCGCGACGTCGCACCGACCCGAAGCTACCTCTCGCAGGTCGAGCGGCCGCTCACGATCGGGGTGGGGGACGCGACCGTGATCGATCGGATCGAGGTCGAATGGGCCGGCGGGGGACGCAGCACGCTCGAGGACGTGCCGGTCGATGGCGCGGTGCCCGTCGGGGCGTCGGATGCCACGAAGCGGTCGATGCCGCGGGGCCGACCCTGACCTCTGGAGTTCCGGACGCGATCGTGGAGCCGCGTCGCTACTGCGGCACACAGCCTCCCCAGCCGCCGAGCACCAGCGAAAGGTCGGCTCCATCGACCAGACCGTCTCCGGTCAGGTCTGCGATCGAGCATGCGCCCGACGGGCACACGCCCCAGAAGCCGAGCATGGCCCCGAGGTCGGCACCGTCGATGAACCCGTCGCCGGTGAGGTCGCCGAAGCAGTCGTCGCAGAGGTCGTTCCCTCCGCCGTCGGTGAAGGAGCCGCTGATCTGATCAGGTTCGTTCTCGCAGACGATCGAGGCGACGAGCAGCACATCGCCGGCCCCTGGGACGATCCACAGGCCTCCGCCTGCCGACGCCGAGTTCAGCCGGATCTCGCTGTTGGAGACGACGAGCCCCGGGG
>JBMTTG010000133.1:0-8122 GCA_049449095.1 Phycisphaerales bacterium
GCCGGTAGGAGGGTGACCCGGACAGCTCCTCGAGGCCGGCGACCAGGTTGATCAGGCCGTAGGTGGTGAGGAAGAACATCGTGAGCACCGGGGCCACCGCGTTGAGATCTCCGAGCGCGACTGCCGTCAGGGCGATCGCCGTGGAGATCGCCACCGCTTCCGCAACCGGAATCGCGTCATCCCATCGACCCTGCCAGAGCGTGTGGATCACGAAGGGCATCACGAGAAAGAGCAGGGCGCTCGACGGCGCGATCAGCAGGGCCGCCATGCGCATCGCCTGTTCGACGCCGCCGCTCAGTCGCTTCGGATCCGCCGCAAGCCTCGACAACGTCGGCAGGAGCACCGAGGCGGCGCTCATCGTCGCGACCTGCATGGTCGACGCGGAGATCTGGAAGCCGAAGAAGTAGGTGCCGACGATTCCCGAAGCGAACAGACCCAGCACCAGATAGTCCCCACGCGCGACGATCGTGCCGCAGGCTGCCGCCAGCATGATCCACCGCGTGTGGAGAAGGACCGAACGAAGGCTCTGATAGTCGACTCCTCGCAGGTTGAACCCCCGAAGCCCGCCCCAGGCGCACATCGCGATGCCCTGCATGAGATTCACGATCGGGATCGGAAGCGCCAGCGCGAGAGGGCCGAGCCCGATCCACGCGAAGCCGACCATGAGCAGCGATCGCGCCACGGAACCACCGGTGTCGATCAGAGCTTGATCTCGGAAACGCAGGTCCACCGCGAAACGACTGCGAGCGATCACCGCCGGCGGCGTCAGCAGGAGTCCGGCCGCGAGGCAGAGTGCCACGGGACGAATCCGTTCGTCCTGGTAGATCTCCCCCGATGCGAGCCCGAGCGCAGCCACCACCAGCGCGGCGAACACGGCGAGGATCGTGGCGAGCACGGTGGTCGGTCCCACCAGCTCGTCGTATCGATCCGGCTGCTGCCGAAGGTACTTCTGGACGCCTCCATCGGTGAGCGCGGAGGTGATCACCGTGAGCGAGATCGCGATCCCGTAGACCGCGAAGTCCTTCTCGCTGAGCAACCAGCCGAGAACGATCTGGGTTCCGACGGTGCAGAGCTTGGTGCCGAGACTGCTGCCGATCAGATAGGTCGCGCCGCGAATCGACGCGCGCCGCAACGGGCCGCGCGAGGGGGCGGGGGCGTCGTGCCCGTTCATCGAGTCGCCCCGGCCTCCATCGGCTCGAAGTGCTCGAGCGATCCGTCGACCGACTCGCCGAACTCGTTGAACTCGACGAAGTGCTGTTGCTCGCTCCAGCGATGATGCCACTCGAGCGACACCCGCGCGAGCATGATCGAGAACGCGAAGAGCATCGGATTCCCCAACATGCCTCCCTGCTTGTTCGCCAGGAGCAGGTGATAGAGCGCCAGCGCGCTGAGGGTGATCGCGAAGCTCCTCGAGCGAGGATCGCCATCGGTCTCGGCGATCAGCCTCCTCGCGCTGCGAAACCCGGTCACCAGCATGATCCCGAGGAGCGTCGCTCCCACCAGGCCCGCCTCGCCGATCGCGTCGGCGAAGAGCACGTGCGAGTACTTGACTCCGGTGGTCGTGTCGAGCGATGCGAACGCGGAGAGGCCGAGCCCCTGAACCCAGTGCCCGGGGCTCGAGGCCCACTCGCCAAGGAGTTCTGAGATGTTCACGAAGCGCCCGGTTCCTCCGGTGGTGAGGCTCTCCGCATCCCAGCGCTCCTCGTTCCGCCGATCCACGAACTGCGAGAAGACCAGGAACATGCCGCCCGCCACCACGGCGGCACCGAGCGTCATGAGCACGAAGCCCTTGGCCGTCGCGATCCGGAAGCGGATCGGGAGCATCGCCGCGATCACCGCGATCGCGAAGAGGACCTGACCGCGCGAACCGCTGAGAACCGCGAGCCCGGCCCCGGCCACAAAGGCGCCGGCGTTGAGGAAGAGGCGCCATGCGGCAATGCCTGCGGTGGGGGCGAGCGCCGCAACCACCATCATGGTCCCCCCGAGCGTCCCGAGCGCCAGCGGGTTGCCTCGGTCGGCTCCCTGCTCCGTTCCAAGCCTCGACGCCGAGATCGTGAAGGAGGGATTGACGAGGATCAGCAGCGTCACGGCGGTGCCCACGAGCAGCAGCGAGGAGCACAGCGGACCGACCTCCTCCACTCGACCGAGCAGCATCGGCGAGAGAACCACGATCAGGATCCAGTAGGGCAGCGCCGACGTGGTCTGGTAGAGGAACGTCCCTTCGGTGGGGGTCCAGGCTGTCGAAAGGTAGCCCCAGGCGTAGAAGCCCCAGCCCGCCAGCAGCGTCCCCGTGACCAGATCCTGGAACAGCGACTCGCCGCCGATGAACCGGCGGACCAGCGCCACCAGCACCACGAGACCGGTTGCAAGATTGAACAGCCACTGCGTCGAGGAGAGCACGCTCGAGGATGTCGAAAGCAGCATCTCGAGCGGAAACATCACGATCACGGCGGTCAAGGCCCAGGATGGCCTCCAGAGCGTCGCCGCGAACACGATCAGTGTCAGCAGGGTGGGAAGATTGTTCACGTCTGTCGATTTCCTGGCCCGCCGACGATGCTATCCGCGACGTCCTGCAACGCAGGCTGCCGCCAACCCCGTCACTCCCCGCCGGCCTCCAACGCGGATGCGATCGCGGCGACCCGCTCGAGGATCTGCTCCGATTGCCGCGCCAGCAGATGCTGCCTCAGGCCCGGATCCTCCCAGCCGCTGAATCCCATGTTCGAGATCGCCGCCTCGGCCGCGTCGGCATCGGGCGAGTCGAAGAAGTTTCGCGCCATGGCCGTTCGGAACGTCGTCTGCTGCTCGTGCGGATTCGATCCGGTCGCGATCGCGGTCCGCCACCTCGTCGAGTGCCAGATCGCGATTCCATCGACTCCACCAGCCAGCAGGGGCTGCACCTGATCCCGCATGAGCTCCTCCAGCGGGACGACCTTGCCGGTGTACTCCCGAGTTCCGACCTGCGAGTACGTGTAGTTCACGGTCGGAATGATCGGCCGATTCCCGAGATCGAACTCTTCCCGAAGGCGGACGCAATACTCCGCGATCGCCATCCGCCAAGCCGTCTCGCGAGCGGTGACCTGCGGCATCTGCTCCAACGTGTACATCGCCGAGTCGTAGATGTCGTAGGCCGTGGGAGAGACCCAGTCGAGAACCTGAACGATCGGGCCATAGACCTCCTTGGTCCGCTGGTACTGGGCTTCACGGCAGGGCGATTCGATGTTCGACCAGTTGCGGGCGGCCCCGTTGGTGTTCCTGGGCCAGTATCGAAGCGACGGGATCCCGTAGTAGGTCCACTTGACGCCGGGGAACGCCTCTCGAAGCCGCGTCACGAGATTCACCATCGTCGCGACCGTCTGCTCGTACTGCGGATGAGGCTCGCCGTTGGGGAATGTCAGATGCGACGACAGCACGTCGCAGAACGGATGCTCGAAGTCGAGCATGACGAACTCGGTCGAACTCGGAGAGAGCTCCTGCGACAGAGCCGCCAGGACCGCGTCGGCATCGATCAATCCGCTGGTGGCACCGGGATCCACCACGTGCTGATAGACGCACCGGAAGACCTTGCACCCGGCGGCCTCGAACTGCGACGCCAACTCGGGGATCGGAAGTTCATTGGTCAGGATGCGTGGAGCCGGAGCCGCCGGCGGCGCTGGAGGCGTGATCGGAACCGTCGGATCCACCGATGGCTGCGTGGAGGGCGAGTCCGAAGGGGAGGAGCCCGATGACTGATCTCCGCCGCCAGGAGCCACCGGATCATCGGACGAGCCATGATCCGAGGTGGTCGAGACGCCGCCATCGACGTCGCCGCCTCGGGGAATCCGGAGCGAACGATCGACGCGATCGAAGACCCTCGATCCAAGGTCGGGTCGGTTGGCCTTGATGTCGATGGCGGGAGGATTCGTTCCCGCGAGCTCGATCGCGAGATCCGCCCCATCCACCACGCCGTCGCCGTTGAGGTCGCCTGCGATCGCCGAAGGCGATCCGCCACCCGCGAGGTTGATCGCGAGGTCGGCGCCGTCGTTGACCCCGTCGCCGTTGAGATCCTCCCAACCTGTTCCGTTCCACGGCTCGCCCGAGGCACCATCGCCAAGCGAGATCGCCAGATCCGCGCCGTCGACCACGCCGTCGCCGTTGAGGTCGTCCCAGCCGGTGCCGTTCCAGTTCGGATCGAGGCCGCCCGAGAGCTGGATCGCCATGTCGGCCCCATCGACGACGCCGTCGCCGTTGAGATCCGAGACGCCGCCCCAGGCCGAGTCGCCGCCGCCCGCGAGATGAATCGCCAGGTCCGCGCCGTCGACCACGCCGTCGCCGTTGAGATCAGCGACCCCCGAGCCGACGAGCGTCGTGCCGCCTCCGGGACCGCCCGAAAGAAGTGGGCCGACCTTGCCCTGCGGCTTGGACGTCGGCGCCGCGAGCAGACCACCGCCGGTGGTCGCCTCGTTCCGCGCGAAGGCGCGGTCGAAGAACTCGATCCGGCTGTCGGCGGCGGTTCGAAGCCACGCGCCGCTCTCGCCGCGCCGGCGCTCGACCCGAAGCCCGCCGCCGTCGATCTCGACGTCGACGCCGCCGATGCCGGGCGAGAAGCTGATGCGCCAGAGCGTCTCGCCGGAGGCCGTGGGAACGCCGACGGCGACGAATCCCTGCCCGCGGCGAATCGACGCATCCGTCGACGAGATCGAAGCGCCTCCCGCAAACTCCTCGGCGACGCCATCGAGCACTGCGGCGAACCGCGACGCATCGGGCGCCGCGAGATCGCGAGACCGAGTCTCCGCGAACCCCACACGGCCGTTGCCAAGCAGGGTCGCGTGACGCACCAGCTCGTCCCACAGGAGCGTGCCGGCGACCGCCGAGCGCTCGCCGCGGGTGCCGGCATGCGAGTAGGGACGAACCCAGGGCTGGAGCGTGCGCCCGCCGCGCGAAGCCTTCACCGCGAGCTCGAGCTCGTCGGCAAGCACGTCGAAGGCGGTCGTCGCGCCACCGGCATCGGCCTCGTCGAACGATCCGTACATGCGGATCGCGATGGGCATCGCGTCAAGTTCGGAGCGTCCGATGCCCACCGTGACGGGAACCGCGATCGAAGCCGCGGCGCCCGCCTCGCGCAGCGGCGTGGCGACGCTCGCGTCGATCGCCTTCGCGATCGTCACGTCGGCAAACTCGTTCCAGGCTCGCCACTGCGGATTCGCAGGCGACATCGCGCCGGCAAGCGAGAGCTCGGCCGAGACGATCTCCTCGAAGCGACGATCGTTGCGGATCGCCATCCAGACGAGGTCGTCGGCGGTGTCGAGCTTCTCGGCGGACAGCGGGTTCTCGCCGCCAAGCAGCAGCGCATCGATCGACAGCCCGCGCGAGACGAGCTCCTTCGCCAGCTGCTCGAACTCGAGCCGCGTGCGCTTCGAGGCGGCGTCGAGCCACGGCCCGACGTGATCGGTGATCCGGCCCGACACGACCACGCGATCGCCCTCGTCGCCGACGAAGCCGGCGAGAATCCTCTCGGAGTACGCCGCGCGTCGGCCTGCCGGCATCGACGCGAAGCGCGACGCGACGTCGGCGACGTCGAGGCCGTCGATGCGAACCGCCTTCGTGAAGCGGGGCGACTCGAAGCTCGCGTCACCGACGATCCAGGCGCCCACCTCGGTCTCCGTGGCCTCGGGGGCCGAGGCCGGCGCGGCGAAGGCCAACGCCGGAAGCGCGGCCACGGCGGCAAGGACGGTCGTTCGGCACATCGTGATCGATCGCATGTCGTCGACTCCTGGTCGGGGAACGCCGGACTTCCGGCCTGGACCCTCGCGCCCGCCGCGGCGAACTCCGCCGGCACGAGCACCCTTCGGGGATCGGCCGATCGGACCGCCCATTCCAGTCCTGCGGACGATTCGGAATCAAGCCCGCGGCGAGGCACTTCTCGGATGCACGAACAGGAGGTCCCGGAACCTCGCGGCATCCGACTCCCGTTCGAGCGCCCGCATCGACCCATCCCGCCCCGGGACGAACGGCTCGTAGCCCTCCGGCAGCAGGCTCCGGAACGCCCGATAGCGTTCGATCGATCCCAGTTCGACGACGATCCGCGGCCGATCGCGTGCGAGAAGCGCGGCCCCGCCGGCGATCACCGCCCGCTCGTGGCCCTCCACGTCGATCTTGACGAGATCGACGTCGCACAGGCTCTCGCGCTCGGCGAGCGCATCGAGGGTGTCCATCGGAACCTCGATCGACGCTCCCTCCCCCGACGCCTCGATCCGGTTCGCGCCGCAATGCCCGGGCTCCACCCGCATCGACACGCTGCCGCGGCGGTCCGAGAGCGCGACCTCGTGCACACGGACACGGTCGCTCGCCTCGCTCAGCTCCACGTTGCGTCGAAGCCTCGTCGCGGTCGCCGGCACGGGCTCGAAGGCATGGACCTGCGAGAACGTCGAAGAGGCGCAGAGCGTGTGGAATCCCGCGTTCGCGCCGATGTCGAGCATGGTGCGGCCGCCCTTCGCGACGAGCCGGGTGATGTGGGGCGCCGGATTGCGTCGCAGGTAGCCGCACTCGGGGCTCTCCGCGAGGTCGAGCCTCATCGAGAACTCGCGGCCCGCGAAGCGGAAGCGCACGAGCTTCGGGCACTCCTTGCCGAACCGGCCAAGCCGCGCACCCTCCCACAGCATCGACCACACGAGCGACACCGGAACCTCCGGCGACGCGAGCTCGCGATCGAGGTCGCGCACGAGGCCGTCGGCAAGCGACTCCGCGAGGAAGCGGAAGTCCTCCGGATCGTTCTCGGCGATCAGCAGGCCGTGCAGCATCCACTGCGCCCGAGGGCGGCCGTGGATCGCTCGGCGGATCGCGCCGCGAATGAGCGTGCGGAGCGACAGGGGGCGTCTCCTTACTGGTCGTGGCCGAGCGTCGCGGGCAGGTCGTGCCCGGCGTCGCGAAGGACCTTCTCGCGCTCGGCGAGCTCGAGATCGTGCTCGACCATCATCGCCGCGAGCTCCTCGACGCTCGTCCGCGGCTCCCAGCCGAGCTTCGCCTTCGCCTTGCTCGCGTCGCCGAGCAGCTCGTCGACCTCGGCGGGGCGGAAGTACTTCGGGTCGGTCTCGACGAAGTCGGAGAACTCGAGGCCCAGGTGCGCGAAGGCCATCTCGCCGAACTGCTTCACCGAGATCATCCGGCCGGTCGCGATCACGTAGTCGTCGGCCTCGGGCTGCTGGAGCATCAGCCACATCGCCTCGACGTAGTCCCGCGCGAAGCCCCAGTCGCGCTGCGCATCGCAGTTGCCGAGGTAGAGCCGCTTCTGGAGGCCGAGCTTGATGCGGCCCGCGGCGCGGGTGATCTTGCGGGTGACGAAGGTCTCGCCGCGGCGGGGGCTCTCGTGGTTGAAGAGGATCCCGCTCGAGGCGTGCATGCCGTAGCTCTCGCGGTAGTTGACGGTGATCCAGTGCCCGAAGACCTTCGCGACGCCGTAGGGCGAGCGCGGATGGAAGGGCGTGGTCTCGCGCTGCGGGACCTCCTGGACCTTCCCGAACATCTCCGAGCTCGAGGCCTGGTAGTAGCGCACCTGCTTGCCGGACCACTCCTGATAGGTGCGGATCGCCTCGAGCACTCGCAGCGTGCCGAGGGCGTCGACGTCGGCGGTGAAGAGCGGCTGATCGAAGGAGACCCGCACGTGGCTCTGGGCGCCGAGGTTGTAGACCTCGTCGGGCTTCACCTCCTGCAGCAGCCGGGCGATGCCGTTGCCGTCGGTGAGGTCGCCGTAGTGGAGGAAGAGCCGCGTGCCGCTCTCGTGGGGGTCGCGGTAGAGGTGGTCGATCCGCGCGGTGTTGAAGGAGGCCGAGCGGCGGATGATCCCGTGGACCTCGTAGCCCTTCTCGATCAGGAGCTCGGCGAGATAACTGCCATCCTGCCCGGTGATGCCGGTGATGATCGCGCGTCGGGTGGGTCGCTGCATGAAGGGAGGTCTCCGATCGGCCGGACGGGGGTGCCGGACCCGCTCTATCGGCGATCCGGATCCGTCCCATCCGATCGAAGGCGCGGCGAGGCGGCTCGGGGAGCAACTTGCGGGTTCCTCGCGTCGAAGGACTCGTCCGGACCCTCGATCGAGTCGATAACCACGAGTCCTTCGCCCGGCCCGAGCCGCGAACAATCCCCGCCC
>JBMTTG010000134.1:0-8107 GCA_049449095.1 Phycisphaerales bacterium
CCATGATGCGGGACTTCCGCGACCCACGGATTCAGTCGATCGATCGCCGCACCGCACGTCGAGAGCCCTTCGCGTTCGAGATCGCCGGTCGTGAGAAGCAGCGGTCGACCTGAAGGCTCCGCATCCATCGCCTCACTCGGATCGACTCGCAGGACGAGGGAGGCGTCGTTGGCGGACGCGAACGATTCACCGGGCGCGGGATGCAGGCATCGAATCGCGAGTCCGGCAAGATCGAGGCGATCTCCGGCCGCCATGATGCACGGGACTCGACCACGTCGAGCGGCGAACTCGAGTGCCGCGGCCTCCGGGCCATCGGGTCGCGCGTGGGCCGCCTGGACGAACGCCTCGCCGAGAAGCCACTGCGCCTCCCGATGCCGCGCGAGCACCTCGACGAGTCCCGAGTAGTGGTCGAGGTTCGGATGGCTCGTGAAGACGGCCTCGAGTCTCCGGATGCCAAGCGCCTCGATCGCCCGCAGGGCGGTGGCGCCGCCGGCACGGCGATCGCCGACGCTGCCCACGTCGATCAGCACGCCGCGATCGCCGCGTCGGACGACGATCGCGGTGCCGTCGCCGACCGAGAGCACGATCGCCTCGATCGCGTCGGCGCGGGCGGACGATGGCACGACGATCGCAAGCGAAGCACCAGCAAGCACACTCGCGGCGATCGACGCGTGTCGCCGCGCCGCGAGCCACCACCCGGTCGCGGCGAGGATTCCGATCGTCGCCGGTGCGGCGGGCGGGCTCGTCCACCAGGAGGCGTTGGGGATCGAGGCGACGAGTTGCGCGATCGCGAGAAGCGTGTCGGCGAGCGACGTCAGCACGAGCCCCGACGCCAACGCGGTGCCGGCGGCGAACGACGCGAGCGGCATCGCGATCGCCGCGAAGGAGACGGTCGCCGCGACGATCGGCGTCGCGAGCAGCGTGGCCGGCACGCCGAGCAGGGCGGCCATGCCGAAGTGGTGCAGCGCAATCGGCGTCGAGATCGCCCACGCTGCGACGCAGGCGGCGACGGCGTCGGCAGCGCGGCTTCGGAGGATCGAGCGGGTCGAGCGGCCGAGGTGGTCGGGTTCGCCGAACCATCGTCGCCTCAACCGCGGGGCTAGTTCCTGCAGCGCGAACACCGCGGCGAAGGAGAGCTGAAAGCCTGGGTCGATCGACTCGCCGGGTGCGATCGCCAGCAGCACGAGCGCCGCAAGTGCCGTCGCGGCACGCCCATCCCAACGTCGGGCCGCCGCCACGCCGATCGCGAGCAGGAATGCCGAGAGGCCCGCGCGAAGCACCGGAAGTTGCGCCGGCAGCGCGAGGATGTAGAGGGCGATCGCGGCGATCACCACAAGTCCCCGGCGGCGCGGACGAACACCCACGATCCTCGACGCGATCGCGGCAACGCCGGCGACGACCGCGAGGTTGAATCCGGAGATCGCAAGGAAGTGCGCGAGGCCCGCGGCCGCGAAGTCGCTGCGAAGATCGCGATAGCCCTCGCTTCGCCGATCGCCGAGCAGAAGCGCGTTCAGGAGATCCCGGACCTCGCCGCGCTCGGATCCTTCGAGCATGCGGTCGAGCACCGCACGGGTCCGTTGCCGCCATTCGAATCGAAGCCGTGCGAGCGAGCGCCTCGGATCGAGGAGGGACGAAGGCGCAGTGGTTCGTTCCTCGACCAGGCGAGCATCCGGAACCTCGAGCCGTCCAAGCCGCACCGGATCGAGCGACGCATGAGCCGGTGTCGGTGCCCCGGGATTCGCGGCGACGCGTTCGGGCATGAACCTGCCGGTGGCGGCAAGGCGATCGCCAACCTGCCAAGGCGCAGCGCCTTCGCGAAGGATCACCGTCATCCGTCCCGAGATCGGCCGGCTCCACGATCGATCGGCCGGACCGATCGAGGCGAGATCGATCTCGAAGGTCGCCTGCGGCGGGTTCCTGAAGAACGCATGGAGCCGATCGCCGGGCGCGTTGCTGCGCACCGGCGTCGCCGCGACGCCTTCGACGCGGATCGGGAGCCGCGCTCCGCCGCACGACGCGGCAAGAGACTCGACGAGGGCCCGCTCGTTCTCCACCCGCAGGATCGACCATCCGGCGCCGAGGATCGCGAAGGCCACCGAGGCGATCGCCAGCGGCGCGGTCTGCGCGAGCCGTGATCGCCGTCGCGTGAAGCGCACGATCGCCCCGACGGCGAACGCGGCGATCACCAGCGCGACCCCGGCGATGGCGTGACGAGCCCAAGTCCCCTCCGACGAGTCGGCACCGATCGCGCAGCCCGCCCACGCGGCGAAGGCCAGAAGCACGATTCCTGGGATGGGTCGGTGCGTCTCGGCGCGTTCGTCCGGCCTGGGCCGATCGGCTTCGATCGCGTTGGCGATCGCCTGAAGATCCCGCTGCTCGCGCCGCGTGCGCCGCATGCCGGGCACGCTAGGGCTCCTGCGGCGAGCCTCTGGAGAATCGGCGGAACCGCCGACGGCAGGCTTGAAGCGAGTGCCGCTTCGGAACCCGCCGCGGCGAGACGCTCACACGAACTCGGTCGATCGAGTCGGCCTCACCCCAGCGCGAGGCGCCCGCCGTCGACCGGCAGGTTGACGCCGGTCAGGTAGCTCGCGGCGGGGCTTGCGAGGAACGCCGCGACGCGGGCGATCTCCTCGGGTTCGGCGAAGCGCTTCATCGGCACGCCGCGCATGGCGTCGTCCTCGATCTCGGCGACGCTCGCTCCGGCGCGGCTCGCGCGGCCCTTGAAGAGCGCCTCGAGACGCGCCGTGCGGGTGAATCCCGGGAGGATCGAGTTCACGGTGATCGAGTGGGGCGCGAGTTCGACCGCGAGGGTGCGTGCCCAGTTGGCGACCGCGCCGCGGATCGTGTTGGAGACCCCGAGTCCGCGGATCGGCGTGACCACCGAGGTCGAGACGATGTTGACGATGCGGCCGTAGCCGCGTTCGCGCATGGAGGGCGCGAGCGCCTGCACGAGGATCTGCCCGCAGAGGAGGTGATGCTCGAAGCCGCGCAGGAAATGCTCTGGCGACGCCTCGATCGCGAGTCCCGCCGCGGGTCCGCCGCCGTTGTGGACGAGGATCTCGATCGGTCCGCGCGACGCGAGGAATCCGTGCACCTTCGCCTCGAGGCCCTTCCAGTCGTCGAGGTCGGCCTCGAGCGTGGCGTGATGCTGCGAGTCGGATCGCGGCAGCGTGTCGAGGGCCTCGAGCGTCTTCGCGAGGCCGTCGGGATTGCGTCCCATCGCGACGACGCTCGCCCCGAGCTTCGCGAACTCGAGGGCGATCGCCTTGCCGATGCCCTGGGTGGCGCCGCCGACGAGCGCGGTGCGTCCGGCGAGGGAGAAGTGGTCGAGTTCAAGCATGGCCGCGAGGGTAGCGGCAATGTCGGACCGATCGCGGTCGCCAAAGCGATCGATCGCGAAGGCGGATGGTTGCCGCGGAATGGTCGCGGACCTAGTCTGCAGGTCGTCCGTGGGGAACGAGGTCGATGGTCTGGATTCCTTGCCCCGCGGCTCCGAAGGAACGGCCGCCCATGAGCGACAGGATCGACGCCGACGACCAGCCGACCAGAGTGGAGGCGCTTGCCGACTCGGGCGATCTCGAGACCCGCGATGCTTCCGAGGACGAAGCGGTTCCCGGGCAGAGCGTGTTCGATGCGGCGTTCATCGACGTCGATCCGGCGGATCGACTGACGGAGCCCGATCGACCCGCGGCGATTCCTCCGCCGCCCCCGGTCGCCGCGAAGCCGCGGCGTCCGGCCGCCGCCGCCTCGACCGCACCCGCCGGCATGGTCCGCGATCGGATCGTCGTCCTCGGCCGGCGCAAGGCCGGCAAGACGATCTTCCTCGCGAGGCTCTACGAGCAGCTGTGGCGCTCGACCGACACGGTCCACATGCGGGCGATCGACGGCAACGACCATCTCTTCTTCATGGAGACGATCCGGGTGCTCTCGGAACGGGTCTGGCCGCCCGCGACCGGATCGAGCACCCGCATCCCGCTCGAGGTGACCCTCGACGGCAAGCCTCGCACGCTCGTCTCGCTCGACTACTCGGGCGAGGTCTTCAAGCGAGCGTTCCTCGAACAGGTCTCCGATCCGGACACGGAGGAGCTGCTCGACCATCTCGATCGCGCCGCGGCGGTGATCCTGCTCGTCGATCCGGGCCTCGTGCTGCACGGGACGCCCGAGCAGATCGCCGAGGACGAGTTCGGCATGACCGCCGCGGTCCGGCGCATCCGTCAGGGGCCGGGCGGCTCGCACATCCCCATCGCGCTGGTGCTCACGAAGCTCGATGCGCACGGCCGGGTCGTCCGCGAGTGCGGCGGGCTCGTCGGCTTCGTGAAGACGCACCTCTTCCCCTTGCTCCGAGCGCTCCATCGCGTGCGGGTCTTCGGATGCGTGGCGGTCAGGACGCGCCCCGATGCGATGGGCCAGCCGCGGCCCGATCCCTCGACGCCGGCGCTGGGGCTGCTCGAGCCGCTTGAGCACTGCCTCCGCGCGATGCCGGAGATTCCCGTCGCGATGCCGGCACCACGCGTGGCACGATCGCCCGAGCCTTCCGAGGCCGAGACCGAGGAGGATTCGGTGCCGCCCTGGAAGTTCATCGCGCTGATGGCGATCCTCGTCGCGGTCGGCGCGGCGGCGGGCTTCCTGATCGCCTGGGCGGTCGGGCTGGCGGGAGCGGCCTGACGTGGACACCATCCGAGTCGGCACCCACTGCTTCGGATCGCGCGAGGGCTACCGCACGCTGGCCCGCAGCGCCGACGTGACCGACGCGGAGGATGCCGAGCTCGGCGGTTTTGGATTCGGGCAGAGCGCCGACCCCGCATTCCTCGAGTCGCTCGAGCGCGAGCCGAGCGCCTTCGGCCGCCCCCTCGGAGGCGGGCGCATCGCGATCACCCGCATCTTCCAAGGCGATCCCGACGAGGCCGGCCGCGCCACGCTCGAACTGCGCACGATCCTCGTCGCGGCGCCGGACATCGCCCCGCTCGCCAAGGCGGGTCTCGGCGGCATCCTGCAGTTGCCAGGCCTGTGGAAGCGCGAGGCGTTCCGGCGCGGGCAACTCCGGGAGATCCTCGTTCCCGAACCGCTCGCGTTGCGGGATCCGGCCGATGCCGCCGCGGCGGCGACGCTCTTCGACGCGTGGGCGGAGGCGCTGCTTCTGGGCAAGCCGCTCGCGGGCCCCGGCCTGGCGCTCCGGGCTGCGGAGGATCGTCCGGTGATCGTCGTCGAACCGGCGACGCTCGGCTCCACGGCCATCACGACGCTCGCATCGCAGTTGCCGGCGCCCGATCTTGCGAGGCTTCGCTGGGGCGTGCGCCTCGTCTCGACCGCGGGGCCGGTCGATCTCTGCACGCTCGCCGCGGCGGGACGATCGGGCGGACGCCGCGAGGTGCGGAGGGTGCGACTCGACGCCGCGGTTCGGCCGCCGTCGACGGAACTCGGCGATCGTCCGCTGGCGCTCGCACGCGTCGCGGCGGAGCGGTCGATGGAAGACGATGGTGCTTCGGCATCGGCGAGCGTGTGGAGGCCGGTGGGGATCGCGGCGGGCGTGGTGATCGCGATGCTGCTCATCGCGCAGGGCACCTGGATGTGGATCTCGGCGCGGCTCGATCGCGATCAGGGCGAGTCGCAGGGCACGGAAGTCGCCCAGGCGGCGAGCGTCGTCGAGTCGACCCTTGCGCCCATCGTGGAGCCGACGCGAGCGGAGCCGGCCGACACCGACACGGCGTCGAGTTCGAATGCGGTCCGTTCGAACGAGGTCGACACCGAAGACACGACCGAGTCGAGGACCGAGGCTTCGGTCGAACCTGCCGGCGATCGAGGCGTCACGGACCAGCCGGTCGCGGAAGAGCCGCCGATCGAAGGGGCATCGGGACCCGACGAGCGCGGCGCGACCGACGGGCAGGCGGAAGCGATGCCGAGCGAGACGTCGCCATCGGACGATTCCGACACGGCGGGGGAGGCGGTCGGCACCTCGCCGACGGTCGATTCGTCCGACGAGCCGGTCTCGACGGAGTCCGGCGAAGCGATGGAAGCCGACGAGGCGATCGCCTCGGACGAGCCTGCTTCCGGGGACTCGACGGCGGATGCCGCTTCGCCTCCGGCCGAGCGTGCGCCGGATCCGTGCGCCGAGTGCGCGGCGCTGGCCGGTCGATTCGTCGAGCTCGCCGAGGATGCCCGTCGCGCCGAGGCCTTCGGCGATCGCGAGGCGCTCGAGGCGACCGCACGGTCGTACGTGTCGGCCTTGCAGGAACTCGGCCTCGATCGCCTCGATCAGGGCGATCCGCCGGTGCAGCCTCGCGTGATGGCTCGCGTGCGCGACCGGCCCGGCAGCGCGGCCGTGATGCCGGCGGATTGGCCATGGTGGCGGGAGATGCTCTGCCGGCTCGAGGCGCTCGAGTCGGCGATCGCGAATCTCGAAGTCGTCGCGTCGCAGCTCGCCGGACGCGGGGCGCCGATCCGGCAGGAGCTCATGCGCCTTCGCAAGGACTCGACCTGGATCCTCGGATCGGAGCGGGCCGATGCGGACTCGCTGCGGGCAGCGATCTCGAGGCTGCGGCGGAATCTCGCCGCGGATTGCGCCGAGTCGAAGCCCTCGCGCGAGGAGCAGCCGCGGGTCGAGGCGATCCACGCCTGGCTTCTGCTCGAGCCTTCATCCGCGGGCGGAGGCGAAGGCCGCTTCGATCCGCCCGGAGGCGAGGTGCCGGTGCCGGCGACACAGCCATGAGTCGAATGGCGCCTCGACGGCAGGCCCGGAGCAGGAACACGCACCGCTCAGCGAGCGAATCGAGCCCGATGCTTCGCGTCGGCGCCATCGCGACAGGCCGAAGAACACTTGCGATCGGTTGCCTGATCGCGTGGTCGGCGATCGCCTGGTCCTGCAAGAGCGATCCTGCTCCGGCCGAACGAACCTCCGACGATCCGCCGATCGTGGCGGTGAAGATCGATCGCGCGAGAGTCGCGCGGAACAACGCGAGCGTCGAGCCTCGACCCGCGCTGCCGCCCCATCCGACGGATCCGGTCGAGCCGATCGAGTCCGACGTCGCAACGCCGTCAACGGTCGCTTCTGCCGACGCCGCTGCGCAGCGCGAGGCCTCCGGCGACGCGTCGTCCGGATCGTCGTCGGCTTCAGGCGACGGTCAGGGCGGAGGCTCCGGCACCGAGGCGTCGTCGAGCGGCGCCGATGGAGAAGGCGGCGGATCAGAGGGCTCGCCGGGTGCGTCCGCCGGCGCTTCGTCCTCGGGCTCCGAAGGATCCTCGCAAGGCGTGCCCTCCGCGACGCGGTCGCCGACCGCCGCGCAGGTCCAGGTGAACCAGTCCGGCGCGAGTTCGGGATCGGGATCCAACGCCGGAGCGCAAGGCTCGGGTTCGGGAAGCGAGTCCGGTGCCGACGGGCCAACGGCCGAAGGCGCGGCGCAGACCGCTTCATCGAACTCGGGTGCGCGCACGGAGTCCGCCGCGAGCGGATCGCAGTCTCCGAGTGGCGAAGGAAACGAGGGTTCCGCGGAGTCGTCGGCATCGTCGGGCGCGAGGACCGAGGCGGGCGGCGCCGGAAGCGGCGGCGGAATCGGCGAGCAGGGGGCGGTCGATCGCTCGAGCAGCGACCACGTGCAACCGGAGTCGGGTGCCGGCGGCACGCAGGGCGGTTCGAACACGCCGCCGGGCCCGCCGCCGACGTGGATCGAGCCGACCGCGATGGAGGGAAGCGAAGCGGGCGGTGCGGCAGGCGGCACCGGCGGAACCGGATCCGGGGAAGCCCGTTCGAACGAGTCGTCGTCCGCACGCGGCGGTGGCGGCGCGCAGGCAGGCGGCCTTGGCGAAGGGCGCGCGACCGAATCGCCCGAGCCTGCCGCACCCGCGGGAAGCCTCGGCGTGGCGCAAGCCTCGGACGCCTCCGAGGTCCGCGAGGAAGAGGACTTCCTCGACGCGCCGCTCGAGGTCCGCGACTTCCCGACCGCCGAAGCGAAGCCGCCGGCGGATCCCGCCGCGCCGCGTGAAGCACCCTCGGGTGAAGCCCCGCGCGACGCGACAACGCCTGAAGGGGTCGCGTCGGTATCGGAGCACGCGGCCGAGTCGAGCACGACGGAACCCCAAACCGCCATCGACGCCGGTGCGCGCGAGTCGGTGG
>JBMTTG010000135.1:0-8107 GCA_049449095.1 Phycisphaerales bacterium
CGTTCCGATTCATCACTCACGGAGGCTTCCATGCTCCTCGTCGCGCCGATCCTGCTCGCGTGTGCCGTGCCCGTCCTTCAGGTGGAGGCCGCTGCGGACGAGTTGTCGCTCACCGTCTACTCCTCCGCCGATCCTGCCGGCTTCGATCCGCAGCGCTACATCGCCCAGCAGCGGGCCGGCTTCGATCCGAACTTCGCGTGGGGCGTGCCTGGATTCGGTGTGGTCAAGACCGAACGCACGCTCTCGTTGACCCAAGGAACCAACGAGGTCGTCTTCACCGACGTCGCCGCCTTCATCGATCCAACCAGCGTCGGCTTCAGCGACCTGACCGATCCGGCCACCTCCGTGCTCGAGCAGTCGTTCCGATTCGATCTCGTCAGCCCATCGAAGCTGCTCGATCGCTATCTCGACCGCGAGATCGAAGTGCGGCGCTCCGGCCCGCAGCGGGACGAGGTCATTCGAGGAACGCTGCTCTCGGCGAACCAGTCCCAACTGGTCCTGCGGTCCGCATCGACCGGGGTCACCATCATCCCGATGGAGGGCTCGCAGGTCTCGCTTCCGGAGCTTCCGGGAGGCCTGCTCACCAAGCCGGCGCTGCTCTGGAGGCTTCAGGCGGCGAAGGGTGGCGACCATCGCATCCGCGCGACCTACCAGACCGCCGGGATGACCTGGCGCAGCGACTACAACCTCGTGCTCGGCGATGACGACGCCTCCGCAGACCTGACCGCCTGGGTCAGCCTCATGAACCTCTCCGGTATCTCCTACGAGAACGCGAGTCTCAAGCTCGTCGCCGGAGACGTGCAGCGCGTGCAGCCTCGTGCGCCAATGATGCGAGGACGCATGGTCCAGGCGATGGCCGACACTGCGGCGGCCGGATTCGAGGAGCAGGCGTTCTTCGAGTACCACCTCTACACGCTGCCGCGGAAGACCGACCTTCCGGCCAACAGCACGCAGCAGTTGACGCTGTTCCCCCCGGTGATCGGATTCGAGGTCGAGAAGGAACTGCTCTACGCGCCGACCGTCGGCATGGGCGGCTGGGGGCAGCCGATGACCGAGCGCAGCGTCGCGCCGAGCGGCGAAGGCAAGGCCGCGGTGTTCGTCCTGTTCGAGAACAAGCAGGCCAACCGGCTCGGCATGCCGCTTCCGGCGGGCAAGGTGCGCGTCTTCAAGCAGGACCCGAAGGACGGCACGCTCGAGTTCGTGGGCGAGGACATGATCGACCACACGCCGCGCAACGAGCGGGTCCGTCTGAAGCTGGGAGAAGCCTTCGATGTCGTCGGCGAGCGAAAGGTCGTCGACTTCTCGGTCGACACCTCCCGCAAGACCATGAGCGAGACGATCGAGGTCGAGATCCGCAACCAGAAGGAGGCGGCTCAGCGGGTGGTGGTTCGCGAGAGGCTCTATCGGTGGCGGAACTGGAAGATCGTGGAGAGCACGCCGGAGTACCGGAAGCTCGACGCCTCCACCGTCGAGTGGACGGTCGAGATTCCAGCCGAGAGCCGTCGCACGGTCCGCTATCGAGTCGACTACAGCTGGTGAGTCCGCTCGCGCCGACCTGGCGCCGCCGTCCCGCGACCGCATGCAGTCCCTCCCCGAGATCAAGGCGATCCTCACCGAGCGCGGCCTGCGTCCGCGCCATCGGTTCGGGCAGAACTTCCTGATCGAGCCGGTGCATCTGCGGAGGATCGTCGAGGCGGCGGCGGTCAAGCCCGGCGACACGATCCTCGAAGTCGGCCCCGGCACTGGCACGCTGACCGAAGAGCTCCTCGCCGGAGGCGCGAGGGTCGTCGCCAGCGAGATCGATCGCGATCTCGCGTCGCTGATTCGGGATCGGCTTGGCGCATCGATCCAACTCGTCGAAGGGGATGTGCTCTCGGCCAAGCGAGCGATCGCACCCGCCGTGCTTGCGGCGATCGGCGATGACGCCTTCAAGCTCGTCGCCAATCTGCCGTATCAGATCGCCTCGCCGTTGCTCGCGATCCTCGCCGGCGATCCGCGCTGCCATGGGTGCTTCGTGACGGTGCAACGCGAAGTCGCCGACCGTCTCGGCGCCGGGCCGGGAACGCCCGACTACGGTCCGCTCAGTGTCGTCGTGCAGAGTCGGTTCTCCGTGTCTCGACTCGCCGATCTTCCGCCAGGATGCTTCTGGCCGCCTCCGAAGGTGACGAGCGCCATGGTGGCGATGGAGCCGCGACCGGATCCATCGGTGCCGCTCGAGCATCTCGATGCGTTCGGCCGCTTCGTGCAGTCGATCTTCGGCAAGCGTCGCAAGCAGCTCGGGGCGATCGTCGGGCGATCGGTTCCGCTGCCCGAGGGCATCGATCCCGCGATTCGCCCGGAATCGCTGCCGATCGAGGACTGGGTCCGGTTGTGGACGGTGCTTCGGCGAGACGCCGCGCCAGGATGACCGTCGGCGAGGGGCCGCTCAGACGGCGGCGAGCGACATCGCCGCGAGGCGTGCGACGATCTCCTCCGCGTTGCGTCGGCTGTTGAATCCGGAAATCCGAACGTAGCCTTCGCCGCCGGGCCCGAAACCGGAGCCCGGCGTGACCACGACCGCGGCCTCATCGAGCAGACGGTCGAAGAACCCCCAACTGGTCAAGCCTTCCGGGCAGGCGATCCAGACATAGGGCGCGTGCACGCCGCCCCACACCCGAAGCCCCGCGGCCAGGGCGCCCTCGCGGAGGATCCTCGCATTGCCGCGATAGAGATCGATGAGCGCCGCGACCTCTTCGCGTCCCTGCGGCGAGTACGCGGCGGCCGCGGCGCGTTGAACCGGCCAGCTGACTCCGTTGGATCGGGTGGCCCATCGCCGCGACCACATCGGATGCACCGCTTGGCGACTTCCGTCCGAAAGCCGCCCCTCGAGTTCGCGCGGGCAGACGGTCCAGCCGCATCGCAGCCCGGTGAACCCGGCGCTCTTGGACAGGCTGCGGAACTCCATCGCGCAGCGCTTCGCATCCGGAATCTCGTAGATGGTGCGCGGAAGCGACGGATCGTCGACGTAGTCCGCGTAGGCACCGTCGTAGAGGATCGTGGCATCGTGCTCGCACGCCCAAGCGACCCAGCGCGAGAGCGTCTCGCGGTCGATCATCGCGCCGGTGGGGTTGTTCGGAAAGCACAGGTAGACGAGATCGAGCGGCACGTCCGGGATGGCCGGCACGAAGCCGTTCGCCTCGTTGGCTCGAAGCGGATGAAGCCCCTCGAAGAAGGCGTCCTCGCGGAGCGGTCCCGTGCGGCCGGCGAGCACGTTGGTGTCGACGTAGACCGGATACACCGGATCCGCGATCCCGACTCGATTGCCGCTTGCGAAGATCTCGAGGGCGTGGCCCGCATCGCCCTTGGAACCATCGGAGACGAAGATCTCCGACGGATCGATCCCGAGCCCGGCGTACTCGCCTCCGACGATCGCCTCGCGAAGGAAGCCGTGCCCGGCCGACGGCCCATAGCCCCGGAAGGTCTCGCGTTGCGCCATCTCGTCGGCAGACTCGTGCAGCGCGGCGACGCACGCGGCTGGAAGCGGCTCGGTGACGTCCCCGATGCCCGCGCGGATCAGCCGCGGCGCGATCGATGCATTCGACGCGAGACGATCCGCGACGCGGCGCTCGATCTCGGGAAAGAGGTATTGACCTGGGAGCTTGCGGAAGTGCTCGTTGAGGAGTGGCATGGTCTGACGTGCTTCGGCGCGGACGCTCGCGCTGCGGGGGCTGGTGCCGACCGGCGAGATGCGTCAGGTTCGTCCGCGAGCCGCCGAACGCCCGGGGCTCGCGAGGCTCGCGTCCACGAACTTCGAAGGCAGGTCGCCGCGACGCTGCAGCCGGATCGCGACCGCCGGCGGGAAGTTGCCGAGGATCAGCTCACGGCGCCCGGAGAGGCGCCGATGAAGGAGCTTGCCGACGGCTTCGATCCTGCGCAGGCGACGGCGCGTGCTGGCGGAACTCACCCCCGATCGCGCCACGCGGACGCCGGCGTACTCGAAGTACGTGAGCGTGCCGCCATCGGCGAGCAGCGAGAGCATGCGGCGGAAGATCCGCCGCATCAGGGTGGGAGGGAAGTTGTTGAAAGGGAGGCCGCAGATGACGAAGTCGTACGGTCCGTCGAGATCGGCTTCCTCGATCGGATTCGCGTGGACCCGCACCGTGAGGCCCGGCACCTGAGCCTTGCGCCGCTCCGCCAGCTTCTCGAGGGTCTCGCAGAACACCGGATTGAGTTCGACGATGTCCGCGAAGTCGTTCGGACCCAACGCGGCGAGCAGCGCCTTGGTGACGGCTCCGGTGCCGGCGCCCACCTCGAGCACCTTCACCGGACCGCTCGCACCGGAGCGCGGACGACGCTGAAGCGGCTTCACGAGGGCCTTGGCGAGCAGCGGCGAGGATGGCCAGACCGAACCGACGTGATGGAAGTTCCGGACGGCCTGGCTGACGAAGGTGATCATGCGTTCGAGGGCGGGTTGGGAGGCGAGCGTCGCGACGCGAACCGCCGCGAGACCGTCGGGACAAGCTCGATTGTATGGAACGAAATCGCCCCGCCTCGCGGCAGGGCGACGTCAAGCGAGCGGTCGGGCCTTGAAGCCCCGGTCAGCCGGTCCGGCCGAAGGGCGAGCGATGATCGCCGAAGCCGCCGAAGGGCTTGGGCTTCGCCTTCGCTCGCGGCAGCGACTCGGGGCCGGGAATGTCGCGCCCCCGACCCAGCGGGCTGAAGGGGCCGCGATCCGGATCCTGCGAGGCAGGGGGCGGTGCGACCTCGTTCGGCTGCTCCGCGATGGCCGGCATGAGCGGTGCCGTGCGGCGGACCTTGGCATCGTCGACGGCTCGCTCCATCGTTCGGAGGATCGCCCGAAGGTTCTGCAGGCGCTGCTGGGCTTCACGCGGGTCTCGGATCATGGATCGGCTCCTTGCAGGGAGCGATCGGCCATCTCGAGGGCCGACTTCGATCGAACCGAGCATTCACGCACGGATGCGGCGGAGGCGGACGCGCGAGGCGAGAGGGGCATCGCCCCCCGATACACTCGCGAAATCCAACCGTCCTGAGGAGATCGCACGATGCCCGAAGCCCGTCTCGTGAGCGTTTTCGGACCAGGTTCGCAGGCCGACCGGCTTCGGCTCCTTGGATCGACCATGGTGCTTCTGGCGTGTTCGGCCGCGATCGCGGGCGTCGAGGTCGACCTTCCACGGGCGCCGAGCATCTCTCCGGATGGGACCCAGGTGGTCTTCTCGTGGAGGGGCGATCTGTGGCGCGTGCCGATCGGCGGAGGCGACGCGATTCGCCTCACGAGCCACCCGGCGATCGAGGGCGCGTCGGCATGGAGTCCCGACGGGTCCCTGATCGCCTTCGAGAGCGAGCGTGACGGATTCCGCAACATCCACGTGATGGCGCCCGACGGGAGCGGCCTTCGCCAACTCACGCACTCGGATCTCTCGCTGTCTCTGACCGACTTCGGTTCTGGTCCCGACGGAGCGCCGGCGGTCTTCGTGTCGGCGTCGCTCGAAGGCGACCTCTACCGATCGCCTCGCCCGTACCGGATCCCGATCGATGGAGGGGCACCGATCCGCGTGCACGACGCCTTCGGGGACGAGGCGTCGGCCTCTCCCGACGGATCCGTCGTCGCGTTCACGCGAGGCGGATCCTCCTGGATGCGCCGCCACTATCGGGGCTCGGATCAACGCGAGGTCTGGATGTTCACTCCCGGGACCGGGGAGTTCCGTCGTCTCACCGACTGGGCCGGCAACGACGGGCAAGCCCGCTGGGTGGGTGACGACGCGATCGTCTTCCTGTCCGATCGCGAGGGCGACACCGTCAATCTGCACATGATCCGAATCGATGCCGAGCCGGACGAGGCCATGCCGAGCGTCCAGGCGCTGACTCGATTCGACGGCCGGGACATCCACGGCTTCGATGTCAGCGGCGACGGCACGACCGCGATCCTGGCGAACTGGGACGGGCTGCATCGACTCGACCTCTCGCATCCGCACGCGGCGCCGGAGCGTCTGGAGATCGTGGCGCCGGCGGATCTCGCGGATCAGGTGGTCTCGATCGATCTTGCCCGCGAGACGAGCGAGGCGGCCTTGAGCCCCGACGGCAAGACGATGGCGATGATCGCCTTCGGGGACGTGTGGGTCCGTCCGATCGAGGACGGAAGGCCGCCGCGGCGGGTGACCTCGACGCTCGCCCGCGAGCAGGACCTCGCCTGGAGTCCTGACGGGCTCCGGCTCTACTTCACGAGCGATCGCGAGGGCAGCGACGGGATCGACATGGCGCGGGTGCGCACCACCCGCGGTGAGATCCGCGACGGCTATCGCGCGCGGATGAACGCCGCCGACGAGACGGTCGCCTCCGAGGACTCCTCGCCTGACGAGGACAAGGCTGCCGAGCCTGCGGCGGAGGAGTCCGCCGATCAGCCCGATGCGGAGAAGGAGGAGACGAAGCCGAAGGCCGCGAAGCCCCCGAAGGATCCGGCACTCGATCCATCGAGGTGGCAGGACGCGGTCACGTTCATCGTCGAGCCGGTGATTGCGGGGCCCGCGGAGGATCGACGCGCGGTGCCTTCTCCCGATGGTCGTTCGCTCGCCTTTCGACGAGGTCGCGGCGACCTGTGCATCCTCGATCTCGCGAGCGGCGAGGTCCGGACGCTTCGTCCGGGGTGGGACGCGGGTCTCGACGTCGTGTGGAGCCCCGATTCGCAGTGGCTCGCCGTGGCGGTCTCCGACCGCGACTTCAACCGAGACATCCACCTCGTTCCGGCCGACGGCTCGGATGCGGGCGTCAACATCACGCGGCATCCAGACACCGACGCGCAGCCGCGATTCTCCGCTGACGGCAAGATCCTCGCGTTCGTGTCCGATCGGACTGGCGACGAGGGCGACGTGTGGATGGTCTTCCTCGACCGCGAGCTCGAGCGCATGCCTCAACGTGACCTCGAGGCGTACTTCGAGGAGGCGTCGAAGGCGGTCAAGAAGCGCAAGCCGATCGAGCCGGTGGTGCTGACGTCCCAGGAGCCTGCGTCTCCCGCTTCGCCGGATGATGGCAGCGAGGGAGGTGACTCGGCCTCCGCTGACAGGACGGCCGCGTCGATCGAGAAGGCGAAGGTCTCCGAGCCCGCGAAGCCCGCGTTCACGCGAGAGGACCTCGCCGATGCATGGCGAAGATTGCGCCGGGTGACCACCATCGATGGCGGGGAGTCGGGGCTTGGGCTTCTCCCGGCGGGCGATCGGCTCGTGTTCTCCGCGTCCGGCGGTCCGGGCGAAGGCCGCGGGCTCTACGCGATCGACTGGGATGGCACCGATCTCAAGAAGCTCGGCTCCTCCGCGGATCTTCAGGGCATCTCGCTCGACGGGGCGACGCTGACGCTCGTCTCGGGCGGTCAGGCGCGGACGATGCCCTCCGCCGGAGGGGCGATGAAGTCGATCGAGCTACCCGAACGGATCGAGGTCGATCGCGGCGAATGGAACCTCGCGCTCTTCGACGAGGCCTCTCGCATCCTGGGTGAGGGCTTCTACCTCGATCCATCGGAGAAGGGACTCGACTGGCCGGAGCTCTCCGCGGAGTACCGCGATCTCGCCGCGTCGAGCCGAACGCCCGACGAACTCGAGTGGGTGGTGAATCGCCTCTTCGGTGAACTCAACGCCTCGCATCTCGGCATGCGGGCGAACGATCCGACGGCGCCGCCGCGGCGGAGCCAAGGGCGCCTCGGGACCATGCTTCGTCCCGTCGAAGGGGGCTTCGAGGTGGTCGAGATCCTCGAAGGATCGCCGGCGCAGAACTCCCCGACCCCGCTCGAAGTGGGCGATGTGATCGTCGCGGTCGAATTCGAACCACTCGCCGCGGACGACACCGTGGAGCGGCGCCTTCGTGATCGGGTCGGCAAGGAGACGGTGATTTCCGTGCGGCGCCGTCGCGAGGGCGGCGAGCCGGCCGAGCTCGATTGCCTGATCGTGCCGGTCTCGTCGGGAGGTCTGCGCGACCTCGTCTATCGCGAGACGCAGCGTCGCGCCGCCGAACAGGTCGCCGAGTGGTCCGATGGCCGCCTGGGCTACACGCACGTCCGATCGATGGACACCCGCTCGCTCGAGGAGTTCGAAGGCGACCTTCACGCGGCGGCAGAAGGGCG
>JBMTTG010000136.1:0-8095 GCA_049449095.1 Phycisphaerales bacterium
CGACGGAGAACGCCACCACGATCCAGATCGCCCCCACGATGCCGGGGCCGCCCGCCGCCAGGCTGCCGATTGCCGCGACCGCCGGCCCCACCCCGTAGCCCAGGCCGATCAACGCTTCGTGCGTGCCGCCTGCATCGACGCCGGCGCGTCCCACCGCCATCGCGTAGTAGAGCGCCGCGTAGTAGACGATGCCTTGCCCCAGGCCGAACGCGACGAGCCCCACGCCCATGGTTCCGAGCGATCCGGCGAGCACCATCGCCGCGAATCCGCCGACCATCAGGACGCCGGCGGCGAGGAGCGTCGACCAGCGACCATGCCAGAAGTGGGTGCGCCAGAGAACGATGACCAGCGCGACGCGAGCGACGAGCCAGAGGCTCGTGATTGGAGTCTGCAGCGAAAGCGGCGTCTCGAGACCGTCGAGGAGATAGGGCATGAGCGGCGAGATCGCGCCGACGAGCACGTAGCTGAGCGGCAGCAGCACGCGGCACGAGGCGAGCAGGCGCGGGTACTCCGGCGTGGTGTGGCCGAGGCTCTCCGCCTCGGCGTGCGCCGCGGGCGCGGAGGGCAGCGCGAACGCGATCGCCGCGGCGATCGCGAAGAGCACCGCAAGCCCCGCAAGGTTCCACTCGGCATGGCCCGCCGAGAGCATCGGACCCATGGCGACCATCGCGAGCGTCACCGCGACCATCCACGTGACGTTCCACCAGCCGATCGTGCGCCGCATCGCGGCGCCGTGACGCCCGGCGGCGAGGTAGCTCTCGACGAGCGGCCACTGCACGGCGCTCGCGGCGCTGAGCAGTCCCGCCACCGGCCAGATCGGCCAGGCGGACTCGAAGAAGAGCGGCAGGGGGCAGCACGCCGCCTGCACGGCGAGCAGGCCGATGGTGAGGCTTCGCGGCGACAGCCGTCGTTCGATCGCGCGGGTCAGCGGACCTGCGGCGAACGCGGCGCCGACGTAGACCGCGCCGTTGAACACCGCCAGCAGCAGGTTCTCGAGTTCCCCGAAGCCGTAGCTCTCGCGGGTGATGAAGGCGAGCCCGTTCCAGACCATCCCGGTGCCGAAGGAGGCGAGAAAGGAGATCGCCAGCAGCGCCGGCGCCGAGGCGAGCCGCTGCGGCGAGAGGGGGTTGGTCATGGGGGCGGCATGCTACGGATCGCCACGACGGCCGTCGCCCGGCGTGGATCCGTTGCTACCATTCCGCCCTCCCGTCCACGTAGCTCAATTGGATAGAGCGTCGCCCTCCGAAGGCGAAGGTTGCAGGTTCGAGCCCCGCCGTGGACGCTTCCGCCCCGCGTCGTCGCGGGGCGTTTCGTTGCGTCGACGAGTCCGCATCGAACCCTCGGGCGATCCTCATGCACGTGCGCGAGTTCCAGCAGCTGATCCGCGACCGCTACCTCGAGACCGATCGCGCCCGGGGCGTCCCCGGGACCTACCTCTGGTTCAGCGAGGAGGTGGGGGAGTTGGCGCACGCGCTCGGCAAGCGGGAGCAGGGCAAGCCGGATCGTGCGAACCTCGAGGAGGAGTTCGCCGACGTGCTCGCCTGGCTGACGACCCTCGCCAACATCTGCGAGATCGACCTCGAGCAGGCGATCGCCGCGAAGTATCTCGCCGACGGCGGGCCGAAGGGCGTCAAGTGACGCGCCGCTAGGATCGGATCCGCCATGGGCCTTCTGATCGATGCGGCCTATCTCTCCGCTGCGGCGGTCGCGAGTCCGGTGCTGGTTCCGCACCTCGCCCGCCGCGGCAATCTCGTCGCGGACTGGGGGGCGAGGCTCGGGCAGGGCGAGCCGCTTCCGCCGGCACGCTCGCCGCGGATCCTGCTGCACGGCGTCTCGGTGGGCGAGGTCAACGCCTGCCGGACGCTCGTCGACCTGCTCGCGGAGGATAACGGACACGCCGCGGCCGAGGTCGTGTTCGCCTCGACCCCCAGCACCGGACTTCGTCGTGCGATCGACCTCTTCGAGCCTCGCCATCGGGTCGTGCAGTACCCGCTCGATCTCTCCCGCGCGATCGGCCGATTCCTCGACCGCGTGCAGCCGGACGTGGTGGCGGCGGTCGAACTCGAGGTGTGGCCGAACCTCGTCGAGGCGTGCCGCCGGCGCGGGATTCCCGTGGTGGTCGTCAACGGCCGGCTGAGCGAACGGAGTTATCGCGGGTATCGCCGCTTCCGTCCGTTGGTGTCGCCGATGTTCGGTGGCCTGACGCGGGTGCTTGCCCAAGAGGAGGCCTACGCAGGACGGTTCGAGGCGCTTGGCGTGCCGCGCGATCGGATCGAGACGACCGGCAGCCTCAAGTGGGACAGCGCCCGGATCGAGGATCGCGTGGAGGGTGCCGACGAACTCGCGGAAGCGATGGGGATCGACCGTTCGCGTCCGCTCGTGGTCGCCGGATCGACGGCTCCGGAGGAACACGCGCTGCTCGAACGCTCCGTGCCGCGCGAGGTGCAGCTCCTCTGCGCGCCGCGCCGGCCCGAGTGGTGCGACGCGGCGGCGGCGGCGCTTCCCGGCTGCGCGAGGCGCAGCCGTGGCGACCGCGGCAGCGCGACCGGACGTTTCCTGCTCGACACGCTTGGTGAACTTCGGCAGGCCTACGCGCTCGCCGACGTCGTGGTCGTCGGACGCAGCTTCGGAACGCTCTTCGGATCCGATCCCGTCGAGCCGATCGCCCTCGGCAAGCCGACGTTGATCGGCCCGGCGGTCGCCGACTTCCAAACCGCGGTGCGGGATCTCGTCGCCGCGGGCGGCCTTGTGCAGTGCGGCCCGGACTTGCTGGCGGATCGCCTGCGTGAACTCCTTCGGGAACCGTCCCGACGAAGCACGGTCGCCGAGGCCGGTCGCGCCGAGATCCGACGAAGGCAGGGGGCTTCCACGCGGACCGCCCACGTTCTGCGGACACTGGCCCGGAGCCGCTGGGCTTCATGAGTTCGACGCGCCTCGAGGATTCCGTCTCCATGCAGGAACGACGCTTCATCCGCGACCTCATCGCCTCGGATCCCACCATGCCCTCGACGGTCGAGCTGGCTGCGGGCGACGACATGGCGGTGCTTCGCGTCGGCGGCGAACGCGTGCTCGCGGCGATCGATGCGGTCGTCGAAGGCCGGCACTTCCGCGCGGGCGCCGATCCGAGGCTCGTCGGTCGCAAGGCGCTGCTTCGAAACCTGAGCGACGTCGCGGCCATGGCGGCGAAGCCGCTCGCGTGCCTCGCGTCGGTGACGCTGCCGCGCTCGGCGGACCAATCGCTTGCCGACGCGCTCCTCGATGGCATCCGTTCGGCCGCGACGGAGCACGGCTGCCCGCTCGTGGGCGGCGACACCTCTCTGCACGCAGGCGAAGCGCCGCTCACGCTCTCGGTGGCGATCCTCGCCACACCGGCGCTGCCGAGTGGACGGACGATCACGCGGCGTGGGGCGAAGCTCGGCGACCTCGTCTCGGTCACGGGATCGCTCGGCGGCAGTCTGGATGCCGATGGCGGCGGGCGCCATCTCGACTTCCCGCCGCGGCTCGCGGAAGCGATCGAGCTGGCCGGAGCCCTCGGCGATCGGCTTCACTCGATGATCGATGTGAGCGACGGTCTCGGCGTCGATGCGGCGCACCTCGTCGAGCATGACGATTCGCTCGCGATCGAACTCGACGCGGACTCGATTCCGGCGCGGGCGGGATGCTCGATCGAACAGGCGCTCGGCGACGGCGAGGACTTCGAGCTGCTGTTCATCAGCGAGGGGACGCCGCCGAGCGAGGTTGCGGGAACGGCCGTCTCGGTCATCGGCCGCGTGATCGAGCGAGGAAGCGGCAGTGGCGTGCGGTTGCGAATCGGCGATCGGATCACGGACGTCGCGGAGCGGGGTTTCGAGCACGCCTCCGGAGCGCCGCGATGAGCGAGACCAGGTGGCGCCTCGAGAGCGACTCGTCCGATCGCACCGAGGCGATCGCCGCCGCGGTCGCGGCATGCCTGCGCGAAGGAGACGTGGTGCTGCTCGAGGGCGACCTCGGCGCCGGCAAGACCTGCTTCGTGCGAGGGTTGGCGCAGGGGCTCGGGTTGGATCCATCCGCGGTCTCGAGCCCGAGCTTCGTGATCGCGCAGCGGTACCACTCGGATCGCCGATCGCTGCTGCACGTCGACGCCTATCGGGTGGAGGGCGCCGCGTCGCTCGCCGGGATCGATCTGGCCGAGATGCTCGAGGAGCCGGGCACCGTGGCGGCGATCGAGTGGCCCGCGCAGCTCGGCCCGCTCGTGCCGGAGCGAGCGATCGTCGTGCGCCTTCGCGCGGCCGACGAATCGCGGCGGACGATCGAGCTCGAGGATCGGCGTGGCGACGCGTCGGCGTCGGCTCGGCTGGGCGAAGCGATGACGGCGCTCTTCGGGGCGCGTGCCGTCGAGCATGTCGAATCGATTTGCCCGATCTGCAAGACCGCACTCGCCGCCGATGCGCCGCGCCCGTTCTGTTCGAGTCGGTGCCGGCTCGCGGATCTCGAGCGATGGTTCTCGGGGCGATACGTCGTCTCGCGTCCGCTCGAGCCCGACGAAGAGCCGCTCGGCTGACGGTGCGTCACTCCGACGAAGGCGCTTGCGACGCGGCGTCGTCGGGGCTTGCGGCGTAGATCTGGAAGCGATGACCGACCGGCTCCCAGCCAAGTTCGCGGCAGATGCGGTCCCGCAGCGCCACCAATTCGGGCGCCGAGAAGTCGATGGTCCGTCCGGTCCGCACGCACACCATCCAGTCGCGAGGCTCGCGGCCGTGGGCGAGCTGATAGTGCGACTGCTTCCCGTCGAAGAGCGCCGGCGCGATGATCCCGGCTTCCTGCAGCAGCTTGATCGTCCGGTAGACCGTCGCCTTGGAGACGCGTCGGCGCCCGCCGCGCATGGCGGCGATCAGTTCCTCGGCCTCGAAGTGCCCGTCGAAGGCGAGGATCTTGTCGAGGATCTCCGCACGCTCGCTCGTGTACTTGAGGCCGCGCGCCTTCAGGAAGCGTCGGAAGACCGAGCAGAGCGGCATCGCGGGCGGCGAGCCGCCGAGACGCGTGGCGAGGCTCGGCGATGGCGGCGTCGGGGAGGCGGTCGTCCGCAGGGTCATGGAGACATTGTGGCGCCGGCGGCCCGGTCAGGCTCGCGGCAAGCCCCCTCTCCGCAATCGAAAGTCTCATAATCCCCGTTACGTTGAGTGGGGACGTCCGGCTTGGCGGGCGGAGTCGAGACCAATTCAACGAGGCCGGTGGCGAACCCCACCGTCTCCGGCGAACGGATCAGCCACCACGCCGTCGACGGCGTGCCGTCCCACCATCCGTGTGGCTCGGGGAACCCGCGTCTCCGGGACTCGTCTCGCGGCAGGCCGACCAGCGAGACGAGCGACCAGTCGCGCTCGATGACGATGGTTGCCCGCAGCGCCATGGATCGGATCGCCTCGGCGGCGTTCGACGCGTCGCTCGAGGCGAGCACGAGTCCCGGTCCGGTCGGATCGATCGTGACGGCGAGGCCTTGGCGAGCGAGGTCTCGGGCCACCGACTCGATGATGGGCATTGGGTGTTCGTGATCGTCGAGCCGAAGGCGATGAAGGTCGGGCATCACGCCGACCGCGATCGGCGACGGCTCCTCGTGGAGTCCCGGAACGATCCGGGTGCCAAGATGGCCTGGGCTCGCGGGATGGGCTTCTCGCACGGTGATCTCGACGTTCGCCGCGATCGCGAGGGCGACCGCGGGCGAGTGCATCACCTGGGCGCCGGCGCGGGCGAGTTGAAGCATGGACTTCGCGGAGATCGACTCGATCGGCGTCGACGATGGAAAGGCGCGAGGATCCGCGGTGTGGATCGCCGCGACATCGGTGAGGATCTCGCAGGAACCGGGCTCGTCCGGCGCTTCGGCGTCTCGGATCGCGGCGGCGATGGCGACGGCGGTGGTGTCGGATCCCCCACGCCCGAGCGTGACGAGATCGCCGTGGGCATCGACGGCCTGGAATCCGGCGATCACCGGCACGGCGCCGCGAGCGAGGGCGTCGATCACCTCCGTCGCCTGGACCTGACGAATGCTCGCGTGACCGTGTCGACTGTCGGCGAGGATTCCGATTCGCGCACCGACCACGCTCGCGGCATCGATCGCGAGGGTTCTCAGCGCCATCGCCATCAGGGCGGCGGCCGCCTGTTCGCCGGTCGCGAGGAGGACGTCGAGTTCGCGTGGCGTGGGCCGGTGGCCGGCGACGTTGCCGGCAAGTGCGACGAGTGCGTCGGTGGCGTGGCCCATCGCCGAAACGACGACCGCGACGGGCTGCCCGGTGGCCCGGATGGCGGCGATCTGTTGCGCCGCGGCCCGGATCAACTCCGGAGTCGCGAGCGACGTGCCGCCGAACTTGAGGATCCTTGTCCTCGTCGGCTTCGTGGCCCTGTTCGTGCTCGTCACGCGAAGCCTCCCTGCTCCACGGGTTCCTCTCGTACGTTGGTTCAGCCGAGCGCCGCCGCCCGAGACTTCTCGGCTCGATCGGCGCGTTTGCGATCGTTTTCCGAGAGCAGTCGCTTCCTCATTCGGATCGCGGCCGGCGTGATCTCGACCAGTTCGTCGCTCTCCACATACTCGAGCGCCGATTCGAGCGTGATCTTGCGAGGCTGCTTGAGCACCACCGTCGCGTCCTTCGACGTCTCGCGGACGTTCGAGAAGGCCTTCGCCTTCACGACGTTGACGGTCATGTCGGTGTCGCGGCTGTTCTCGCCGACGATCTGGCCGGGATAGATCGGATCGCCGGGGCTGACGAACATCGTGCCGCGCTCGCTCAACTGCAGAAGCGCGTAGGTGGTCGCGGTGCCGGGCTCGTTGGCGACCATGACGCCGTTGCTGCGGCGGCGGATCGCCGATCGCACCGGCTGCCACCCGCTGAAGCTGTGATGGAGCACCGACTCGCCGCCGGTCGCGTTGAGCAGGCGGGTCCGCAGGCCGATGAGTCCGCGGGCCGGGATCTCCGCCTCGAGGTGCATGCGATCTCCACGCAGGTCCATGCGAAAGACCTCCGCGCCGCGGCTGCCGAGCAGCTCCATCGCCGGCCCGGTGCCTTCGCTCGTGGTGTCGAGGCTCAGGCGTTCGAAGGGTTCGCAGCGCACGCCGTCGATCTCGCGCTCGATGACCTCCGGCTTGCCGACCGCGAGCTCGTAGCCCTCGCGGCGCATCGTCTCGAGCAGCACGCCGAGATGCAGCAGGCCGCGCCCGGAGACCCGGAACTCCTCGGTCGAATCGCCCGGCGCCACCCGCAGGGCCACGTTGGTCTCGAGCTCCTTGCGAAGGCGATCGCCAACCTGCCGGCTGGTGACGTACTTGCCTTCACGCCCGGCGAAGGGCGAGTCGTTGATCCGAAAGATCATGTCGAGGGTCGGCTCGTCGATCGACACCCTCGCCAGCGGTCGAGGATGCTCGGGGTCGCAGAGGGTGTCGCCGATCTCCGCCGTCGCAAGCCCCTCGACCGCGCAGAGGTCCCCCGCTTCGACCGCCTCGACCGGAATGCGCCCCAGCCCCTGGAACCGAAGCAGCTTGACGGGGCGAGCGCGTTCGACGGATCCGTCCGCGTGGCAGATGCCGAGCGGCTGTCCCGCCCGCAACACGCCGGAGAAGACGCGGCCGATCGCGATGCGGCCGGTGTAGTCGGAGGCGTCGAGCGTGGTCACGAGCATCGCCAGCGGCGCGTCCGGATCGTCCTTCGGAGGCGGCACGCGGTCGGCGATCTCCTCGACCAGTTCGTCGATCCCCTGCGGGCGAGGGTCGAGCGTGCGCCCTGCCCAGCCCTGTCGGCCCGAGGCGTAGATCGTGGCGAAGTCGAGCGCCTCCTCGTCGGCGCCGAGATCGACCAGCAGGTCGAACACCTCGTTGACCACCGCGTCGGGACGCGCGTCCGGACGATCGCACTTGTTGACGACCACGATCGGCCTGAGTCCCAGTTCGAGCGCCTTCGCGAGCACGTGCCGGGTCTGCGGCATCGGCCCTTCCGCCGCGTCGACGAGCAGCAGCGCGCCGTCGGCCATGCGCAGCACCCGCTCGACCTCGCCGCCGAAGTCGGCGTGGCCGGGCGTGTCGATGATGTTGACGCGGAGCCGTTCGCCGGCGTGGCGTCCGCTCCGCGGCACC
>JBMTTG010000137.1:0-8052 GCA_049449095.1 Phycisphaerales bacterium
ATGAAGCGGGCCTTCAGCGCGTGGTCCTTCCAGCACGCGGCGAACAACTGGGCCAAGGCATTCTTCGGATCGGTCATCGGGCGACTCCGGTTGGAGGTGGGTGCCGGTATGGCGCGGCCTGCCTGGCCGCGATCCGGTGCTGACGAGCGTCCGCGGCGGAACGCGGGTCCGCGATCGATGAAACGTCATCGTGTCGTGTGCAGACTCGCCTCGGGTTCGACTCGATCATCGTGCGGCTCAAGCGTGCGGATCGGACCCTTGGCTCCGGGGCGATGCTACGGCATCCCTTCAGGTCGGTTCGGCCCATTCCATCCGTCGGCGCACGATCTCGACGTCCGCCCCGTCGACGGGACCGTTGCCGTCGAGGTGCCTCCGCCGCCGGTCCATCGTGCGCCCGACCGGAACCGGTGGCGCGGAGCGCGGTCCGATCGGCCCCGCGGTCTTGCGGACCGAAGGCTCGGCGCACCGGGATATCCTCCCGCCCTCCGCCGTCGAGTCGTGGTCCCGAGCGATCACGTCGAGGGTGCCGTGAAGGAACCTCGACGCCGGTCTCCAACCCGAACTTCCCTCGGCGGCGTCCGATGCATGCCGCGACGTCCACTGCCTTCGTCCCTGTGAACCTCCGATGAACGCATCCGAGCGCACCGAACTCTCTCCGACCGTCGAGACGATCCGCATGGCCGTCGCCAAGCTGCACGCGGTGACGGTGACGCAGGCGGACCTGCACTACGTCGGTTCGATCACCATCGACGAGGACCTCGTCGACGCGGCCGGCTTGGTCCCGTTCCAGATGGTGCAGATCACCAACCAGTCGACCGGCGCGTTCTGGCAGACCTACGTGATCGCCGGCGCCCGAGGCAGCGGGATCATCGGCCTGAACGGCGCGCCCGCGCGGCACTTCCTTCCGGGCGACAAGGCCTACATCGTCGCGGAAGGGCAGGTTGCGCCGTCGCGGCTTCGCGAGCATGTGCTCAACGTCGTCTTCGTCGACGATCGAAACCGCATCGTGAAGGTCGAGCGGCAGCGCGCCGACGGAGGCGAGCCGCGGTGAGCGAGACGAGTGCGCAGAGGACTTCCGAGGCGGCGGGCGCCGCGGTGCCGCGCGCCACGAAGGATCTCGACTGGTCCGATGCCGCGCTCGTCGCGAGCCTCGAGGCGGAGGCCTACGAAGCGTTTGGCGGCGGTCGGCAGAGTGCGCTGCTGCGCGGCCTGTGGATCTGGGACGACGAGGCGAAGCGGGTTCGCACCCGCGTGCCCGACGAGGACCAGCGGGCGTGGATCGAGGTCGACGCAGGTCGCGTGCACACCGCGATCCTCGTGAACGTCCGGCTCGCGGTGCTCCAGAGCGCCGCCTACGGCTTCGCGGTGCCGGAGACGCTCGACGACGGCCGGTCGCTTTGCGAGTTCACGCTCGTCTTCTCCCGCGAGGAGCACTCGCTCGGCCACTTCCATGCGGCCTGGGACGAAGCGTTCGGCGATCTGCGCAGCGCGGGTTTCGGCGACGGGCTCGCGACCTGCGCGCGTCGACTCCTGCCGCTCTATCGCCGCATGGGTGCGAAGGTCCTCGCCGAGGCGGAGATCGCGGGCGAGCAGCGCTACTTCCTCCACTTCGAGCTGACGCGAACCTCTCGTTGGAATGCGCGGCTCGTCGAGCGCGGCGAGGGCGAGGCTCCCGATCATGCGGTGCCGCACGGCGACCTCGCCACGGCGCTCGCCTTCGCGCGGCGCGAGACGGGCGTCGCGATCGCGAGGGTCCTCGTCGTCATGGAGATCGCCCGCGGCCGGCCCGATCCGGCGGTTGGGCTCGAAGCACGGCATCGGGGGGCGCGGCATGTGCTCTCGACCGCGCGGCGGGCGCTTCGCGAGGCGACCGACTCGACGTCGCCTTCGCCTGCGGCCGAGGCGGCGCTTCTGCAACTCGACGACGTCGAGTGCCTGTGGGAGGCGGTCGCGTCCTTCGCGGCGGCCGCCGAGGGCCCCGGGCGGACCGACGAGTCGTCGCCGGTGGCGATCGCGATCGAGGCGCTCGAAGCGCTGCTGCTCACGCTGCTCGAGGCCTGGGACGGCGATCGCGAGGCGGCGGCGCTCCTCGTCGAGATGACCCGCGGCGATCGCGGCGAGCAGGTGGCGGAGATGGCGGCACGGCGTCGATCGCAGGGCGAACTCGAAGCGGCCGCGCATCTCGAGCGGATCGCCGGTCCGTTTGCGAACGCCGTCGCGGCCATGGCGAGGATCGCGTCGAGGGAGGCTTCATGAGCGCGCAAGGGTCGATCGAGGAGTTGCCGTTTGCCCGAGGGCTGCCCGTGCTCGGTCACGCGCTCGACCTGAGGCGCGACCCGTGCGCGTTCGTCATGCGGCTCGCCCGCTTGCATGGCGGCGCGGTGCGGTTTCGCGCCCTGAATCGGGAGCTCGTCGCGATCGACGATCCGGCGTTTGCGCGGCACGTGCTGCAGGAGAAGGTCGACAGCTTTCCGCGGAGCTTTCACTACCGCGAGGCTCGTTCGGTGCTCGGCGAGGGACTGCTCGCCCAGGAGGGCGAGCATTGGCATTGGGCTCGCCGCATGATGCAGCCGGCCTTCCGCAGCGATCCGGTGCGGGAGGTCGCGACCGCGACCGCTCGCTGCTGGACGCGCGTCCGCGACCGATGGAACGCCGTCGCGGCACGGGGCGACTCGATCGATGCCCGCCTCGACCTGACGCGGCTCACCCTCGACGGGATCACCGCAGCGCTCTGCGGCATCGAGCCGGGGCTCGAGGAGGCGGATCGCTTCGGCCAGCTCGTGCGGGACACGCTGCTTGAGATCCGCAAGCGAAACAACGCGGTGGTTCGACTGCCCGCGTGGATGCCGACGGGCCGGCAGAAGGTCGTGCGGCGCACGACCGACGCCTTCGAGGCGTTCCTCGGACCCGTGGTCGACGCACGGATGCGCGACCCGGAGGGACGCGACATTCTTTCGGCGCTTGTGCGGGCCCGCGATGGCGAAGGCAAGGGGTTCACCCGTAGCGAGTTGCTCGACCAGACCAAGACCCTCTTCGCGGCCGGCTTCGAGACGACGGCGACCGGTCTGACCTGGGCGCTCTGCGAGGTGATGGATCAACCGGGGCTCTGCGACGCGATCGGCGAGGAGGCTCGCGCTGCGGGCATCGAGGGCGAGGTGAGCGGGGCGGCGCTCGAGAAGCTCGCGCTCGCCAAGCGGGTGATCGAGGAGACGCTGCGGCTCAATCCGCCGGTCTACACGCTCGGCCGCGAGGTCGTCGCCGACGAGGCCTACGAAGGACGGCGCATCCCGAAGGGCTCGACGCTCCTCATCTCGATCTGGGGCATGCATCGAAGCGCGGTGTGGGGCCCCGACGCCGAGCGGTTCGATCCGGACCGCTGGCTGCCCGAGCGCGAGCCGCCTCGGCGCGCCTACATGCCCTTTGCCGCCGGCCGCCACACCTGCATTGGCATGTACTTCGCCTTGGTCGAGATGCAGGTGGCGCTCGCGCTCATCTGCCGCGACTTCCGCATCCGCTGGGCGCCCGGGGCCAGCCGTCCGCCGATGCGGCCGCAGATCACCGCGGCGCCGAATGGACCGGTCTCGATGGTGCTCGAGCGGCGGTGAGGGCGGAAGCGGCGCGGCCGTGATTGCCCATGCCGCGAGCCTGTTGACGGGGCGATGATCGGCGGAGCCTTCGTCACCCCGCCCGTCGGATCCAGCGGAGCTCGCCGATGTCGAACCACGGCAGGTCCGGCCGCATCACGATCCGTTCGATGTCCTTGACGTCGAACCAGAGCGACTGCTCCTTCGCGAGTGGCGGATCGGTCTCGTAGTGCAGGCTGTAGATCCGCTTGGTGTCGGGATGGATCATCGTCGCGAACGGCTGCGCGACACAGAGCCGGCGCCCATTCTTGAGATGGACGTCGAAGGTCACGAAGTCCTTCGCGTAGCAGATCCGCCGGTAGTCATCGATGGTCATCGGCTTCGGGTCCGTCATGGCGATCCTCCACGTTCAAGTTCGTGTCAGCCGCGAGTTCCACCTGATCCTCACTCCACTCCAAGGAGATCAGTTGCGACGATCGAAGATCCGCGTGGCGCCACCCGTGATGCGGCGATGGACGACGCGACATCACTTCAACTATGTCGCCCGAATCGTTGACGGTCAAGCATTCCCGCGCCTCGATCGGCCATGCCATGCCGCCGCTGTCGCGGATGGTGAACGGCACGAACGGATCGGCGGCGGAGACCAGACGGATGCGCTGCAGGAGGTTCATGCCCCGAGCGTACGGGTCGTGACGGGGCCTTCGCCGATCGCTGCGGAATTCCCGAGCCTCGCACTCACGGCTTCCCGCACGGTCCCCAGTGCGAGAGCAGCAGGCCGAGATCGGCGCCGTTCACTTCGCCGTCGCCGTTGAGATCCGACGGCACGATCGCGTTCGTCGGCACCGGTCCCCACGCGCCGAGCAGCACCGCGAGATCGCTGCCGTCGACCGAGCCCGAGCCGGTGAAGTCGCCGATGCAGGCGGGTTCGATCGAGACCTTGAACATCACGTTCGAGGCGTAGGTGTTGGGGAAGCTGCCGACGCCCTGGCCCTCCGCGACGATGCCGCCATGCAGGAGCGCGATCTCGACGGGCTTGCCGGCGGCAAGGAGCGCGTCGAGGTCGAACATGTCGTGGGAGTCGGTCGGGAGGAGCGGGAAGACGAGCGTCTCCGTGCCGAAGAAGAACGTCTCGCCGCTCGACGGCGCGACGATCGTCGGGAAGTAGGAGTCGAGCATGAGATGCTGCGACCACGCGTCGCTCGACGGCGCGTAGCGCAGCGCGAACGAGGCGTTCGAGTAGGGGAGCTCGACGTTCTCGACGTAGGCGCCGTTCTCGACGACCACGTAGCCGATGCCGCCCATCGCAACGAGCCAGTTCTCGCCGCGCGAGGACGACCAGAAGGCGAGCTTCGACGAGGCGTACGCCGCGAAGCCCTGCTTGAGCGTGGCAGGATCGTTGGGATCGTCCATCGACATGAGGCCGCTCGGGCCGACGACGATCGGCACCGTCCAGATGCCTGGGATCGGCCCGGGCGTGAAGGGGCCCGCCGCGACGACGGCGCCGTCGCCGCCGGGCACCCGCGCGGGGAAGATGTTGAGGTCGCGACGCCGCGCCCAACTCGCCTGCGGACTCGCGCTGCGGAAGATCGCCACGGGGCTCTTCGCGTCGAGATCGATCGCGAAGCGGCGGATCTGCCGCGAGTAGGTCTGGTTCGGGAAGCCCGGCGTGCAGCCGTACCCCTGCTGGAAGCTCTGCCCGAGGCACAGCATGAACTCGTCGAGCTTCGTGCCGGGCATGCGGATCATCTCGCCGCCGGTGAGCGTGAAGAAGGTCGTCGCGAGTTCGCCGGGGGCCTCCGCGGGTGGCGCGACGAACTTCACATGATCGACGAGCTGCGTCGAGTCGCCCATCGCCCACGCGATCGTGCCCGGCACGTCCATGATGCGAAGGCTTCCGAAGGTCGCGTAGTCGAGGCTCGTGTCGAGACCGTAGCCGCCGATCACAAGCAGCCGATCGCCGACCTGCAGGCGCAGCGTGTTGATCGAAGCGACTTCGGACCGCTGCTCGCCGGTGAGTCCGGAGGCCGGGTCGTCGATCGATCGGGCGAAGACGTCGCCGCTCGCGAGATCGACCACGTAGAGCTCGCGGTTGAAATGGGCCGGCGGGAAGTTCTGCGCGGGATCGCAGGTGAAGCCGTGCAGCCCCGAAGTCTTGCCGCCCACGAAGAGCATCTTCCCGTCGTGGATCGCGGTGGCCGCGGAGTGGATCGCCGGCAGCGGATCGCCCGACCACTCGACCTCCTCGATCGAGAGGGTGAACGGAACGCCGCCCGGCACGATCGGGCTGAGCGTCGAGGTCTGGTTGTTGTTCTGGGCAACGATCGACGAGGTGAGCAGGGAGGCGGCCAGGGCCGGGGCGAGACGCGAGCGCATCGAGGAGTCCTCGGGAGATCGGGGGGAGATCGGGACGGCGACCGGTCGGGGGCTGCGATCGGGCGCGGCACCCGAGCACGGCGAGCCCGTGGGCTCTTCCACCGCACGGAACGTCAACCGTAGATCAGACTTCCCCGCATGCCAGCGAAACGGCCGAGTCCGCGATGGTTCGTCCGCGTTTCCCGGGGTTTGGGGTGGCGTTCGGGGGCGGCGGTGCGAGCCGACGGGCCCTCGTCGTCCCGCGGTCGATCGTGCGGCGCTTGCCGGTGGTTCTTCGGGAAACTGAAGTCGAGTACCGCGGTGGCCCTTGCAAGTGTCCGCGGCGGCGTCACAGTTCGCGACCCGGCCACGCGGCGCTGCCGACGTTCCGCCTTGGGTTCAAGACCAGGAGTGTCTCCCGATGAACTGGACTTCGGCCGTTCGTGTTCACCTCGTCAAGGGGCTCCTCGCGGGGGCGGTCGCACCGGCGGGGTTGTCTGCAAGTGTCGCCCACGCCGACCTCTACCAGTGGATGAACGACTCGGCGTCCTACGGGTACTTGTGCCAGTACTCGATCCCGAACGATCTTGCGTCCGAGTCCTGTGTTCCGACTTCGACGGTGAACGCCTTCGCCTACCTGCAGAACACCTATGCGACGGAGCTCGGCGGCGTGCAGCTCGTCGGCAGCGGCTACGCAGGATGGAATGCGACGGCGCAGACCCTGCAGGGCTTCTTTGGCACCACCCAGGCCGGAACCTCATCAACGAGCGCGGCCAACGGGCTCGACAACTACCTGTCCTCGATCGGCGCCGCCAATCTGGTGACCCGCGAGGCGATCTCGGCGACCGGGGATCCCGCGTATCCATCTTGGGTGACGCAGAATGTCGTGCCGACCTTCGGCGACTTCCACGGATGGATGTCGAGCGGTGCCGTGGTCGTCGTTTCGATCGGGTACGCGCAAGGCGGTGGCCACGAGATCACGATGGTCGGCCTCGACTGGAACGACGCCAACGGCGACGGCGTGGTCGACGAGAGCGAAGGGGCGACCTTCACCGTGATCGACCCGCTCGATCCGAGCGAGGCGTACTCGGGCAGCGACGTGCTCGGCCCGCCCAAGCCGACCACGATCTCGGTCTGGCAGAGTGCGGCCGGCGAACTGCTGCGATTCAGTTATCAGCAGTACGTTGGTCAGTTGCCGTTCGACGCCGGCAACTACTTCGCCGCGAGCGGCGTCATCGGAGGCGGCGTCTCGATCTCGGTGATTCCCGCGCCGGCGGCGTGGATCGCGGCGCTCGTCGCGGGTGCGTGCGGGTCGCGACGAAGGCGCTGATCGTTCGGCGTTCGCCGGTGGTTTCTGCGGAAACTGAGGTCGACTGCCGCGGCGGTCCTTGCAAGTGTCCGCCGCCGCGTCACGATTCGCGACCCGGCCACGCGGCGCTGCCGACGTTCCGCCTTGGGTTCAAGACCAGGAGCGTCTCCCGATGAACTGGACCTCGGCCGATCGTGTTCACCTCAGCAAGGCGCTCCTCGCGGGGGCGGCCGCATCAGCGGCCTTCTCCGCAGGGCTCGCGCACGCCGACACCTACCAGTGGATGAACGACTCGGCGACGTACGGGTACTTCTGCCAGTATTCGATCCCGAACACGCTGGCGGACGAGTCCTGCGCTCCTTCCTCGGCGGTGAACACCTTCGCCTTTCTGCAGACCACGTACGCGACGCAACTCGGCGGCGTGCAGCTCGTCGGCAGCGGCTACGCAGGATGGAATGCGACGGCGCAGACCCTGCAGGGCTTCTTCGGCACCGATGAGAACGGGTCGTCGGGGCCGGGCCAGACCGCAGGACTCGAGAACTACCTCGCGTCGATCGGCGCCGCCGATCTCGTGACGCTCGACGCCGTCTCGTTCGAGTCGAGCCCCGAGTATCCGTCGTGGGTTGCGCAGAATTCCGTGCCGACCTTCGGCGACTTCTACGGATGGATGTCGGGCGGCGCCGGGGTCTACTTCGACGTCATCTACGGCGGCGGGGGCACCGGGCCGGGCGACGTGGCGGGGCATGTGCTCGCGATGGTCGGCCTCGACTGGAACGACGCCAACGGCGACGGCGTGGTCGACGAGAG
>JBMTTG010000138.1:0-8030 GCA_049449095.1 Phycisphaerales bacterium
GGCGCCCGGGGCGGGGACCACGCCCGCGGCGATGGCCGCGCCCGCGGTGCTCTCGAAGGCGTACTCGACGACCGAGCGGGGCTGGCCGTTGAGGGTGCCGACGAGCTCGATCCGCATCCAACCGTAGTGGATGGTGCCCGCGTCCTCGTTGAGGAAGCGGAAGCCGACGAGGTTCTCGCTGCTGTCGAGGTTGAAGGCGAAGTCGCCGGTGGTCTGGGCGACGCCAGCGCCGTAGGTCGACATGTCGCCGATCATGGTCCCGAAGGCGAGGTTGCTGACGCCGGTCGCGGTGCTGGCATCACGCACGTACACGCCGCCGGTGGGGTTGGCCGGGTTGAAGAAGTTGAGCCCGGTGCTCGACCAGGGATTCAGATCCCAGCCCGGCACGGTTCCGCCGTTGCCGCCGTCGACGTTGTACGCGCCGGTGAGAACGTTCAGGTACAGGCCGTTGGTCGTCGACGGGATGTTCAGGTTGACGATGCCGGACCAGACGATGTCCGCCGAAGCGGCGCCGGCGGTGGTGGCGACGGCCGCGGCAGCCACGAGGTGCCGCGAAAGACGCCCACGAAGCGAAGTGCTCTGCATTCCCAATTCCTCCCTCATGCTCGCGATCGCGAGAACCTCAGGTGCCGCCGAAGGGGCACCCTTCGGACGGCCGAGCCGGACCTGCGAGGCTCGGACGCCAAAGGCCTTCCGAACCGAGGACCGCCCACGAGGCGCCCCTCCCTCCCAGACCGGTAACCTCAGAAGGATGGTCCGCGAACCGTCCGATGCAAGCATCTGCCCAGCGGTTTTTGATCATTTCGGCGGATCGATGGATGGACTGGCACACGGATCCGGCCACCCCCAACGCACCGGCGGCGGAAGCCGAAGCCTCCGCCGCCGCCCCGTTCATCACCGAGTCGGACCGTTCTCAGGTCCAGTAGCTGAGCAGGAGCGCGAGATCGGCCCCATCGACCACGCCGTTCCCGTCGAGGTCGGCGACCGGATCGTCGCTTCCCCAAGCCGCGAGCATGATGCTCAGGTCCGCGCCGTTCACCACGCCATCGCCGTTCAGGTCGCCGGGGACACCCTCGCCGCCGCAGCCCTCCCAGACCGCGAGGCGGTTCGCCTCGTTGCCATTGATCGAGGTGAACTGCCCGACCACCAGCAGATTGTCGCCCTCATCGCCCGGCACGACGAGCGCGTCGAGGACCGTCGCCGAGGCTTCTCCGAAGGGCTCCCACGCGGTGCCATTCCACTTCGCCATCCGCGCGAGCGGGGTGCTGCCCGAAGCCGTGAAGGTCCCGAAGGCGTAGAGCGCCTCGCCGGTGCCGTCGTCGTAGACCGCGAGCTTCCAGACGATGCCGCCCGCGAATCCCTCGCCCACGTTCGACCACTGCGTGCCGTCCCACTTCGCGACGCGATTGGCGGGCACGCCGCCCGCGGAGGTGAACGACTGCCCGCCGACGTAGAGGGCCGGACCGGAGCCGTCGTCGAAGGTGGTCATGGTCATGATCGAGACCGAGACGCCGGAGCCCGCGACGCCCGAGCCGAGGGCCGACCACTGCGTGCCGTCCCACTTGGCGATGCGGCTCGCCGGCACCCCCGCGACATCGGTGAAGCGGCCGCCGATGTAGATCGCCGGTCCGGTGCCGTCGTCGAAGACATGCGCGGTGAAGACGATGAGCGGCACGGCGCCGCCGATCGAGCCGCCGACCGGCGAGAAGGCCTTGCCGTCGTACTTGGAGAAGAAGTTGCCGCCGCTGCCGCCGATGTCGGTGTAGTTGCCCGAGATGTAGAGGGCGTTGCCGGTGCCGTCGTCGAAGGTGGTCAGGTCCCAGAGCTGATTCGAGAAGAGCTCGAGGTTCGCCCCGACCGACTCCCAGTCGCTGCCGTTCCAGCGGGCGAGCTTCGCGGTGCCGGGAACGCCGCCCGCGAGGTCGAAGTAGCCCGCCGCGTAGAGCCCGCCGTCGTAGCTGCCGAGCGCATAGCACTCGGCGTTCGAGAGCCCGGTGCCGAGCGGCGACACGGTCTTGCCGTCGAACTTGGCGATGCGGTTCGCGTCGATGCCGCCGATCGAGGTGTAGCTGCCACCGGCGTAGAGGGCGAGACCGCTGCCGTCGTCGTGGAGGATCGCGCTGCCGACGATCCCGGCGTTCGCGCCGGGGACGCCGTAGCTCAGGTCCCACCCCGGCGTGCAGGGATCCTGCGCGACGGCGGTTCCGGCGAGCGTGGCGAGGAGGCCGATCGAAAGCGACGTTCGTCCCGGAATCGTGCGCAGGTGGGTCATGGGGCTCCTTCTCGAACTTGGATCGAGGGGCGGCGAAAACGAGGGGCACGGCGAACGTCGCCGCGCGGAAAGTCGACGACGCGTCGAGCCGCGGCCATCAAGGCCGCGACAGGATCGCGTGGCGGATGGGCATGACCAGTTGCGGGATCGCCCGCTCCTCCGCGAGGCGCTCGGCATGCCCGCAGAGCGTGGCGAAGATCGCGGGCAACTGCTCGAGCGACGAGACCGGGCCGTGCCGGCGGACGGTCAGGTAGACGCTGATCGGTTCGGGCAGGAAGTCGCCGGTGGCGACCTCGGTCGCGCTGCCGCGGCTTCGGACCTCGAAGAACGCCTGAAGGTCGCAGGCCTCGTTGAGGGCGAGCCCGACGATCGGCTGGCAGTCGAGGAATCGATCCTGGGTGGGATCGACGAGGTTCCCCAGCGGACCGTCGGCCAGCAGTGCGTCGAAGACCACCTCGTCGCGGTTGGCCTCGGCCTCGAGATCGAAGCCGAAGACCAGTTCGAGGTAGTCGATGTCGAGCGGGCTGATCGAGAGGTAGTACGGGGCCACCTCGAGGATCAGCCGGTGCAGGGCGTAGGCCTCCTCGAGATCGGTGGGGTTCACATCCCCCGAGCGGATCGAGGTCTGTCGCATCGCGACCCAGCGGTAGCGTCGCTCGTGATCGGGGCTCTCGAGGGCCAGTTCGCCGTCGTAGCGGCGGAGCCGGTCAAGCTCCGGCATGGAGCGACGAACCCGGTCGAACAGGTCGAGCAGCGGCTCGCGGCTCTCCGGCAGGTCCATCTTCAAGGCGAGCTTCTGGTTGACGTAGAAGTCGCTGCAGCACTCGCCGAAGTCAGGCATCTCGAAGCGTCCCTGTCGCCAACCGCTCGCAACGTGGAACGTACTCCGAGATTCGCTTCGGACCAGCGAAGGTGCAGATTATCCACACCTTCGCGCGAATCGGCGTCCCCTCGAAGACGCGGTGGCCGCGCCCAACCTCCGCTCTCTTCTCGCGCTTGCGCGTCAGACGGCCTGCGCGAGAATCCACGCGACGAGATCGTCGGTCGCGGTGAGATCCGCGACGATCCGGTCGGCGCCGGCGAGTTCATCCGCGGCATGGCGACCGGTCAGGACCGCGAGGCACCGGCAGCCGTGGGCCTTCGCGCAGTCGACGTCGTGCGGGGTGTCGCCGATGATCAGGGTGTGCTCGGCGGGGAGCGGCCGGCCATGCCGCTCGACGAAGCGGTCCCGTGCCACCGGCGTCAGCGAGCGGCGGTCGTGCCCGTCCGAAGCGAACGCCCCGATCACGAACCGGTCCGGGTCGAAGCCGGCCATCCGGACCTTGAGCCGGCCCGTCTCGGGGTAGTTGCCGGTGAGCAGGCCGAGGGTGACCCGCGGCTCGCGATGGAGGCGCTCGACGAGATCGATCGCCCCGGGCAACGCCTGCGAAGTCGACTCGCCGGCGAAGCCCTGCTCGAGGTGGTGGCAGTAGCGAGCCCGGAAGCTTGCGTGGGTCGCGTCGTCGTCGGCGAGCCCGTGCTTGCGGGAGAGGTCCCGCCAGATGTGGGTGTCGAGGCGCCCCGAGGTGTCGATTCCGTCGAAGCCGTACTCGCCCGACGCCGCCGGGCCATGCACGTCGGCGAGCGCCCGCGACATCGCGCGGAGCCCTGCGCCGTGGGTGAGAAGCAGCGTGCCGTCGATGTCGAAGAGGACGAGCATGGATTGGCCCCGGGCCTCAGCCCTTCGCAACCGCGGCGCAGATCCGCTTCGCGGCGTCGGCGAGGTCGCTCGCGGGCTGCATGGTCGGGATCTCGTTGCGGGCCTCCTCGAGGATCCGCCGTGCGGCGGCCACGTTCGTGCCTTCGAGCCTCACCGTGAGCGGAACCTTGAAGCCGACGGTCTTCGCGGCGGAGACGATCGCCCGCGCGATCACGTCGCACTGCATGATGCCGCCGAAGATGTTGACGAGGACGCCCTCGACCTTCGAGTCGGCGAGGATGATGCGGAACGCCTCGGTGACCGCGGCCTCGGTCGCGCTGCCGCCGACGTCGAGGAAGTTCGCCGGCTCGCCGCCGTGGAGCTTGATGATGTCCATCGTGGCCATCGCGAGGCCGGCGCCGTTGACGAGGCAGCCGATGTTGCCGTCGAGGGCGATGTAGCTCAGGCCGAACTCGCGGGCCTTGAGCTCGAGCGGGTTCTCCTCGGCCGGGTCGAAGAGGGCCGCGATCGCCTTCTGTCGGAACATCGCGTTGTCGTCGAAGGAGAACTTCGCATCGACCGCCATCACGCGGCCGTCGGGGAAGCCCTCGCAGGGCGGGGTGAGGACGAGCGGATTGATCTCGGCGAGGCTCGCATCGCTCGATCGGAAGAGCCGGTCGAGGCGAAGCATGAGATCGACCGCCTGCCCGACCGCCTTGCCCTTGAAGCCGAGGCGGAACGCGACTTCGCGGGCCTGGAACGGCTGCAGTCCAAGCGCCGGATGCGTCGGCATGGTGAGGATCGCCTCGGGCCGCTCCTCCGCGGTCTTCTCGATCTCGACGCCGCCCTCCGCCGAGGCGATCAGGGTGTTCGTGCGGCGTGCCCGGTCGACGAGGATCGCGACGTAGAACTCCTTGGCGATGTCGACCGCTTCGGCGACGAGCAGCCGGTTGACCTCGAGGCCCTCCGGCGGCGTCTGCGGGCTCTTCATGCGGTTGGAGAGCATGAAGTTCGCGGCGTCGGTCGCCGCGGCGGCGTCCTTGACGAGCTTCACGAAGCCGGCCTTCCCGCGTCCGCCTGCGTGGACCTGCGCCTTCACCACCGCGAGCCCGGCGCCGGAGTCGAAGATCCGCTTCGCTTCGCGCGCGGCGTCGTCGACCGACTCCACCATCGCGCCGGGCGGCACGGCGATGCCGGCGTCGTGGAGGAGCTGTCGAGCCTGATATTCGTGCACCTTCATGGGGCGTCTCCGATCCGTGGGTGGTCCGGCCGTGGCGTCGATCGCCGGCGCGAGGGGCGGCCGCGGGCGAAGGGGGAGATCATATCGGCGACCGCGATCACGATCGTCGGGCGATACAGTCCGCCGATGCCGCTCGACTGCGCGAGCCTTCTTTCAGAGACCGGCCCGATCGCGCGACGGCTTCCGGGATTCGAGACGCGGCCCGAGCAGCTCGAGATGGCGACGGCGGTCGAGGCGGCGATGGAGCGTGGCGAGCACCTGCTCGTCGAGGCGGGCACCGGCGTCGGCAAGAGCTTCGCGTATCTGCTTCCGGCGATCCGGCGGGTCGTCGAGCGCCGCGAGCGCGTGGTCGTCTGCACGCACACCATCTCGCTGCAGGAGCAGCTGCTCGACAAGGACCTGCCGCTGCTCAACGCGGTGATCCCCGACGAGTTCACCGCGGTGCTCGTCAAGGGGCGCGGCAACTACGTGAGCCTTCGCCGCCTCGGCCTCGCCTCGAAGCGCCAGGACCGGCTCTTCCCCGACGAGGAGGAGCGGCACGCGCTGCATCGCATCGAGGACTGGGCGTACGAGACCCGCGACGGCTCGCTCTCGACGCTGCCGCAGCTGCCCCCGTCGGGGGTGTGGGACCAGGTGCAGTCGGACACGCACAACTGCATGGGGCGCCGCTGTCCGACCTACGACACCTGCTTCTACCAGGCGGCTCGGCGGCGCATGGAGAACGCGGACATCCTCGTCTGCAACCACGCGATCTTCTTCTCCGATCTCGCGCTCAAGGCCCGAGGCGTCGGTTTCCTGCCGCCCTACAAGCACGTGATCCTCGACGAGGCGCACCATCTCGAGGAGATCGCGGCGGAGCACTTCGGGCTGCGGCTCGGCGAGAACCGCGTGCGGCATCTCGTGCGCACGCTGCTCGACGAGCGCACCGGGCGAGGCTACCTCGCGGGGCTGCGGTGGGCCGAGGGCACCGCGATGGTCGACCATGCGGTCCGGATCCTCGACGAGGTCCGCGGCGCCGCCGCGGCGATGTTCGACGACCTTTGGCGTTGGCAGCAGGACCGTGGAGGCGCAAACGGACGCATGCACGCGAGCGGCGCGGTCGAGGATGCGCTCTCGCCGCCGCTTCGGGAACTTGCGGCGCACCTGCGGCTCATGCGGGAGCGGATCGAGGACGAGGCGGAGAAGTTCGAGCTGAACGCCTATGCCCAACGCGCCCAGGATCTCGCCGACGAGGCGGAGGCGCTGCTCGGTCAGGCGATCCCCGGATGCGTCTACTGGGTCGAGGGCGGCAAGTCGAAGCCGCGCGGCGACGGCCGCGCGTGGGCGGGCCGGCCCCCGATGACGCTCGCCGCCGCGGTGGTCGAGGTGGCGCCGACGTTGCGCGAGCATCTGTTCGGCCAGGAGATCTCGGTCACGATGACCTCCGCGACCCTCGCGGTCGGCAAGAGCGACTTTCATCACGCGGCGGCGAGGCTCGGCTGCGACGGCGCGCGAACCCTCGCCCTCGGCTCCGTCTTCGACTTCCCGCGGCAGATGCGGGTCTACGTCGATGCGGCCATGCCGACGCCGGAGGATCGGGCGTTCCCCGAGGCGCTCGCCGACGCGGTGCTTCGCGAGATCGACCGCACGGGCGGGGGAGCGTTCGTGCTCTTCACGAGCTACGCGTCGCTCGAGGACCTCGCGCGGCGCATCGGGCCCGAGATCGAGCGCCGCGGCCATCCGCTGCTGCTGCACGGGCCCGGGACGAGCCGGACGGCGCTGCTTCGGCAGTTCCGAAGCAGCGAGGATGCGGTGCTCTTCGGGACCTCGAGCTTCTGGGAAGGCGTCGACGTGCGAGGCCGCGCGCTTCGCAACGTGATCATCACGAGGCTTCCCTTCGACGTGCCGGATCGCCCGCTCGTCGAGGCGAGGCTCGAGCGGATCCGCGAGCAGGGTGGCAATCCCTTCCGCGACGACCAGCTGCCGCGGGCGGTGCTCCGCTTCAAGCAGGGCATCGGACGGCTCATCCGGTCGCGCGAGGACCGTGGCCAGATCGCGGTGCTCGATCCCCGCATCGCGACCAAGCCCTACGGAAGGCTCTTCCGTCAGGCGATTCCCGAGGGCGTGGCGATCACGATCCTCCGCGGCGGCGAGGAGGAGGAGATCGAGGTGCACGAGGAGTTCGAGTAGGCCCGGCCGCGAGGCAAGATTCCTCGCGCGAGGACCTTCCTGTCTGTCGCGGCGGCCGGCATCGTCTTCGAGTTCGCCGACGTGTCCGACCGCTCTGCGATTCAGAATGCCGAGACCTCGGTGAGCATGGCAGGAGCCACTGACTCGAGGGAGCTAGTCTCGTGCGCGGGCGAGGCGTTCGTAGATGCGATACTCCTCGTCGAAGAAGGCGAGTTCGTTGGCGGTCAGTGATGGGAGCTGCTGGGTGTTTTCTCCGAGATTGAATCGCTCGGCTGCGAGCGGCCTCTGCATCATGTTCGCGAGGCGCCGCAGGTCCTCCGCATATCGATCGGTGCATCCAACAAAGTGGAAGAAGTCGCGATCCAGCGATTGACAGTTCGCTTCGTACTCGCGGAAGAATCGAGGGCGTCGACTGATCAGAGACCTGAAGATCTCCTCCCGATCAGTGATGCCCCGATCCAGGAACTCTGTCTTGACGAGTTGGAACAGCGTCTTGTTGTTCCGGACATCGAGCGTGTGATTGAGGAGCAGGCACGCGGCGACCCGGCGCGTGCCGAGTCGGTGCGGCGCGAGGTGACCGCGGTGGTCGGTGACGACCTGACGAAGATCCGCCCGGGCTCGGACGAGGCGGCCGCGCTGAAGCAGGTGCTGCTGCAGCGGCGCATGTGGTG
>JBMTTG010000139.1:0-8001 GCA_049449095.1 Phycisphaerales bacterium
GGTCGGGCGCGGGTGTGCTCGTGAGATGCCACGACTTCGACGCCGTGCTGCCATCGCTCTATGCGGTGGTGATGCTGCGGGTGCAGCGGGAACGCGATGCCGGCAGCGCGATCGCCTCGGACTATCCCCGTGGTTATCGGCTCGATCGAGCGCGTGCGGCGAAGCTCCGCGACGGTGCGCCGATCCTTCATCCCGGCCCGGTCAACCGCGGCTTCGAGATCGCGCCCGAAGTGGCGGACGATCCGACGCGAAGCGTGATCCTTCGTCAGGTGGCCGACGGCGTCGCAGTGCGGATGGCCGTGCTCGAGTGGGCGATGGGGGGCCAGGGCTGACGTCGCAGCCGAGCACGCAGGGTTCCGAGAACCTGACCGATCGAGCGTCGTGATCCGCAGCGTCCGGAAACTGCAGGACCGGTAATCGAACTCGCGGAAAGGCTTCCTGCCTCGCTCAACTTATCCACCCTGCCGCGCCGATGGTGCCTGCCGGCGCGAGGTCCGCGTGCGACGCCTTCGTCGCGATGCGCCTCGTCGCCGTTGCAGGAGCCCGATGTGAGCATCTTCGACCTCACGGTGCGTCGCCTCGTTCGCGCAGTCGCGCTTCCGACCCTCGCTCTGGCGATGGCGATGGGCGGCTGCGAGGTCGACAACTACATGGATCCGAGCCAGACGGGGTACTTCGAGACGACCCCGACCACGATGCCGGTGCTCTCCCGGCTCGACGTGATCGAGAAGAAGGTCGATCGATGGGGTGGGCCGGTCGTCGCACCGACCACGGAGGATCTCGTTCCGAACGACGTCGAGTACCGGCTCGAGCCCGGCGACATCGTCCGCATCGAGATCTACGAACTGGTTGCCGCGGGTCAGACGAGCGTCAACGTGCGCCGGGTGGAGCAGAACGGCATGGTCCGGCTGCCGACGCTCTACGACGTCCGCGCCGGCGGCCTGACCATTCAGGAACTCCAGGAGGAGATCGAGGAGCGGCTCAAGGGCTTCATCAGCGATCCCCTCGTGACGGTCGTCCTCGAGGAGGGTCGCAGCTACCGCTACATCCTTTATGGAGCGATCGGGAACCCCGGCATCTACAGCCTCGACCAGCCGGACTTCCGCCTGCTCGATGCGATCGCCCTCGCGAGCGGCACCCTCGACACGACGCAGCGGATCTACGTGATCCGCAACGCCTCCCTCGACGAGTCGCTCGAGCCCTCCTACCGCCGCGAGTCGGCGGGGCGGGGCAGCGACCAGCCGATCAACTCGGTCGAGCCGGCGAGCGAAGGCACTCCCGCGGGCGACATCGAGTCGCTCATCGACCTGCTCGATCAGCCGGGCGCTGCGCCGGGCATGGTCGGCTCCGCCTTCCGGGCGAAGCAGGACGGCGAGGTGCCGCTCGTCGACATCGAGGCGGTCGAGTCGGCGGAGGCCAGACCCGCGCAGCCGATCGATGGCGGCGGCGCCGGCGAGCCGCAGTGGGTCTTCGACAACGAGCGTCAGGAGTGGGTGCGGGTCGGCGGAAGCGATGCCGCGATGCCCGCGCCGGCGGCTGGCGATGGCGAGGCGCCGCTCTACGCGGTGCGGATCCTCGAGGTCGACTACCAGCGGCTCAAGCGAGGCGATCCGACCCAGAACATCGTGATCCGGCCCGGCGACTACGTCTTCATCGATCCGCCGGAGTCCGGGCTCGTCTACATCGGCGGCAACATCGCCCGCCCGGGTCCCTACGACCTGCCGACGGTCGGCAACATCACCCTGAGCCGCCTCGTGACCGCCGCCGGCGAGTTCAACGCGATCGCGATCCCCGGGCGCGTCGACCTGATCCGCAAGGTGGGCCCCGATCGCGAGGCGACGATCCGCGTGAACATCACCGCGATCCGCAACCGCGCCGAGCCCGACATCGTGATGCGCGAGGGCGACCACGTGATCATCGGCACCGACTTCCTCGCGACGCCGCTGGCGGTCATCCGGAACGGCTTCCGGGCCAACTACGGCTTCGGCTTCCTGCTCGACCGGAACTTCGGCAACGACGTCTTCGGCCCGCCGCCGGAGTCCGTCCGCTTCAGCAACTGACCGGCTTTGGCCGTCGCCCGCGGCGAATTTTCCATGCCTCGGCGATCCCGCTCCGAACCTCCGCGAAGCCTCCGGCGTAGCCGGTGGCTTCGCGTGCGTTTTGGATCCGAGCGTCGGAGTTGGGAAAGCGCGGCAGTCTGCGCGAACGCCCGATCCGGTCCCCTCGGATCGCCGATGGAGGGGGCATGAGCGCCTCGATGTCGCAGAGCGCGATCGCCATCGACCCGTCCGAGGGTCGCGCGGTCCTTGCGCCGTCGAGAGGTCTGCTCGTGGCGGCGGCGGTCGTGCTGCTGGCGGTCCTGACGGCGACGTTCTGGAACTTCCTGAGCGCCCAGGTCCGCTTCGCGATCCGGAATCCCGCCGACTGGGGCCACACCCTGGTGATCCCGGGGATCGCGGCGTCGTTCGTCTGGATGCGGCGGAAGGAGCTGCTCGCCGAACCGTTCCGTCCGGCCTGGGCGGGGCTGCCGATCCTGATCGGCGGCGTGGCGCTCTACATCCTGTGCACCTTCGGGCCGAGCGCCTTCGCACTGCACCACAACGCGCGGGGATTCTCGTTCGGCATCAGCCTGTTCGGGCTGGTGCTCCTGCTCTTCGGCTGGCGGGCGATGCGATGGCTGTGGTTCCCGCTCGCCTACGTGGTGGTCTTCGGGCAGACCGTGACCGACCGGATCCTGAACGTCGTCACGTTCAAGCTCCAGGACATCTCCGCACGTGGCGCCGACGTCGTCCTCAACCTGATCGGCATCGACACCGATCGTGCCGGCAACACCCTGACCGTCTGGCGGGACGGTGTGCCGCATCCGCTCAACGTGGCCGAGGCCTGCTCGGGCATGCGCATGCTGCTGGCGTTCCTCGCCCTCGGCGTGGCGATCGCCTACACCGGGCTCAAGCGGCCTTGGCAGCGCGTGGCGCTGGTGCTGCTCGGCGTGCCGGTCGCGGTCGCGGTGAACGTGCTGCGCGTCACGTCCCTTGGGATCCTCAGCCTGTTCGACGTCGAGATGGCCGCCGGCGAGTTCCACCATCTCGTGGGCCTCGTCTGGCTGCTGCCGGCGCTCTTCATCTTCCTGGGAATCCTGTGGATCCTTCGGCGCCTCGTGATCGAGGAGCCCTCTGGCCCGGGAGCGACGGCATGAGGTTCAGGCGCTCGGCGATCGCCGCATACGTCTGCGCCTGCGCGGTGATGCTGCTCGGCGCGGCCGGGTTCCGCGTGGCCGTCGAGAGGCTCAACGTCTACGTGGTCAAGAAGCCCGTCGAGCTGCGCGGTCCGCTCGCGACGATCCCGCCCACGCTCGGACGATGGCGCCGCGTCGGCGAGGACACGATCTTCGGCGCGGCACTCGTCGAGGAGCTCGGCACCTCGCAGTACCTCGACCGGACCTACGCGCTCGACGGCGATCCCGAGAAGGGGCTCGCAAGCCTGCACATCGCCTACTACACCGGTGCGATCGACGACGTGCCGCACATCCCCGAGCGGTGCTGGGATGCGGCGGGCATGGTGATGACCCGGCCTCCCGAAGTGCTCGGGCTTTCGATCGACGACTCCTCCTGGACCCTCGAGCCCGACCTCGTCAACCGCGCGACCGGCGAGCCGTATCGCAGCGTCGAGGTCCGGCATCCCGTCACCGGCATGATCGAGGAGGTCTACATGCCGGTGGGTCCGATCGAGATGACGGTGTCGGAGTTCCGCCCGGCGTCGAGCAATCGCCAGCGGCAGACCGGCGGCTACTTCTTCGTCGCCAACGGCCGTCCCACCGCGAGCGCCTTCGGCGTGCGGCGCCTGGCATTCAGCCTGACCGACGAGTACGCGTACTACTGCAAGATCCAAGTGACCGTCCGCTCGGACGCGTCCGACGACGACGAGGAGGCTCGGGAGCTCTACCGAGCCGTCGCCTCCGAGATCGTCACCGAACTGCTCCCCCACCTGATGAAGCGCCTTCCACGATGGCCGGACTACGAGGGCTCGAGCCCGCCGGCCGCGGAAGAGGAGTGAAGCGATGGCAGCCCGATTCGACCGCAAGTTCATCGTGATTCTCGCCGCCTGCACCGCGATCGCCGCGGTCGTGATCGGCATCGCCCTCGCCGTGCTGCAGCCGTGGGGGCCGGCCCGGCACCTGCGTCGCGCCGAGGCCGCTGCGGCGGAAGGCGATTGGGTGCGGGCATGGAGCTTCTATGGTCGCGCGTTCGGCAAGGAGCCGGGCAACATCGCGTACCTCGATCTGACCCGCGATGCGCTCCTCAAGATCGTCCCCGAGACCTCGACCGAGGCGATGGAGCGCTACCAGACGCTGCTGGCCCTGCTCGATCGGGCCACGCGGGTGGGCAGCGCGAACCCCGAGCGCTGGCAGGAGTTCCTCGGTGCCATCGCGGATCGCGCCGTCTGCGTGGACGAGGCCGGCGGCTGGACCTTCCTCGCCGAGCAGGCCGAACTCATGGCCGACTCCTTCTCGCCCGGCGACCCGGCCCGCACCACCGCGGAGGAGTTCGTCGCGTTCGCGACCGCGCAGCGCGAGGCGTCGCTGCGGTCCGACGAGCGGGAGGAGCTGATCGAGTCCCTCGAGGCGCTCGTCGACACGATGCCCTCCTCCGATCGCGTGCGCGGATCGCTGATCCAGATCCGACTCGCCGACGCCATCCGGCTCGTCGAGAGCGGTCGCCGGCTCGAGGCCACGGAGGCCTTCGCGGAGGTCGAGGACCTCATCGAGGAGGCGGAGGCCGCGGACGTCGACGGCATCGAGATGCGGATCGCGAAGCTTCGCCTCGCGGGCTTCCGGCTGGCCATGGGACAAGGAGGCGAGAACGAGGCCGACGCGGCGCTCGAGGCGCTCGCCGACGCCGCCGCCGACGCGTCGGCGGCGGATCGGCTTCGCATCGCCCGAGTGATCATCGCGAGCGGCCGCCCCGCCGCCGGGCCGAAGGCGGTCGAGGTGCTCGAAGCCCACATCGCCGGGAATCCCGACGACCTCTTCCATGCGCAGCTGCTCGCGTTCGTCCTGCAGTTCACCGATCGGGCCCGCGCGGCGGAGGTCTCGCGGTCGCTGATCGATCGGCCGCGACTCGCGGTCGGCCTCGAGTCGGCGTTCCAGAGCGAGATTGCGCTTCGCTCCGCGTTGCAGCTCTTCGATCTCGGCTTCGCCGCGTGGTCGCAGGCCGAGGGCGAGGAGGCTCGCGCAGCGGCGGTCGATCGCATGGCGAAGGAGCTCGAGCCGATCGTGGCGCTCACCGCCGGCAGCTCCGACGACTCGATCCGCGTGCGATGCGAGGCGAAGTACGAGCTCGCCCGCGGCAACGATGCCGCGGCCGCCACCAAGTTCGAGGAGGTGCTGCGCCGCGGCCGGATCCGCGACCTGGACACGCTGTACTACGCGGCCCTCGCGCTTCGCCAGGTCGGCGAGTCCGGGCGGGCGCTGCAGCTCCTCGAGGAGGCGCAGTCCTCGCAGCCCGACAACCTCGTGCTCATGGGACTTCGCGGCGAGACGAGCCTCCGCGTCGGCCGCAATCAGGAGGCGCTCGAGATCGGGCGGCGCATGCTGGTGCTCGACCCTTCGAACGAAGGCGCGAAGCGCCTCGTCGAGGCCGCGACTCGGCTCGAGGGGCTGGCGGTCGGTTCCGCGGACGATCCCGCGACGCAGCTCCTCAAGCAGGCCGAGACCGCGTTCGCCGCAAGCCGATACGACGAGGCGGAGTCGATCCTCGCCTCGATGCGAAGCCGGTTCCCCGACGACACGCGGGTGCCGCGGGCGCAGGCCCAGGTCGCGCTGCGTCAGCAGAAGACGATCGAGGCGGAGCGGTTCGTGGTCGAGGCGCTGCAGATGGATCCGCGCGATCCGATCCTCCTTCGCATGCAGGCGGTCCTCTCGACCGACGACCCGATCCAGCGCATCGCGCTGGTCACCGAGCAGACCCACGCCGGCGACCCGGGTTTGCCGGGATATCTCTTCGCTGCGTACGAGGCCGCGCGACGCGAGTTCCAGCGGCAGTCCGAGGCGATGATCGAGTCCGACCCCGACGCCGCGAAGCGGTTCTCCGAGCTGGCGATCCGCGCCGCGGAGGCCGCCCAGCAGGCTCGCGCCGGCATGGAGACGGCCGAGGACGTTCCGGCGATCATCGCCGCCCGCTTCGACGAGGCGCTCGCGAAGAAGGACTTCGACGCCGCGGTCGCGATTGCGGCGGAAGGAGATGGCACCGGCGATCCGGCGCTTCGGCCGCTGCTCGAGTCCCGCGCGAAGATCGCTCAGGGCGATCTGCCCGCGGCACTCGCGATCCTCGACCGCGCGATCACGAGCGGGATCTCCGCGTCGCGGGTGCATCGCGAGCGGGGCGTCATCCTCGAAGCGGTCGGCCGTCCGGCCGAGGCGATCGACGCCTATTCCGAGGCGATCTCGCGCCGCCCCAACGATCTTGATGCGATCCGTCGCCGCGCCGGGCTGCTCGCCCGGTCCGGTCGCAACGCGGAGGCGCTCGAACTGCTGCGCGATGCCCGTCGGCTGGCGCCGCAGGACCGCGGACTCGAGGAGGCGTGGCTGGCGCTCGAGGGCGAGTACGGCGACGCCCGCGCGGCGCTCGCTCGGAGGCGCGAACGCTACGCCATCGACCCGAACGACCAGATGAACGCGATCGGGCTCGCCCGGCTGCTGGTCGCCGTCACTCCGGGACGCGAGGACGTGGTCGACCGCCAGGGTCGGGTTCGCTTCGGCGTCGGCCAGTGGGGGTCGCTCTCCGCGACCGAGCGGCAGGCGGAGCTCGACGCGATCACGACGAGCATGCGGAATCAGGGACTGACGATCTTCACGGCGCTCCTCGAGGAGCGGCCCGACGATCTCGATCTCGTGCGCACCTACGCCGCGTCGCTGCGACGGCTCGGACGGGCGTCCGAGGGCGAGCAGGCGCTGCGGGCCTTCATCGATCGTCGAGGAGCCGAAGCGGGCAGCCAGGCGTGGCTGAGCCTCGGCGCGTATCTCGTGGACACGCTGCAGGGCCCGCAGGCGCTCGAGGCGTTCGAGCAGGCGCTGGCGGTCCAGGATCCCCAGACCCGCGACGCGGATCTGGCCCTGTCCGACTTCTGGTTCCGCCGCGGCGAATGGGCGCGGGCGCTCGGGCACCTCGACGAGGTCTCCAGCATCCGGCCGTCGCGCGAGGTGAGCCTGCGTCGCGCGGAGTGCCTCTCGAAGCTCGAGCGCTACGACGACGCGTCGCAGGTGCTCGCCGGGATCTCGGATCGCGACCTGACCTCCATCCTGCTCGAGGCCGTGGTCGCGGACAACCGCGGACGCAAGCTCCTCGAAGCGGGCGACGGCACTGCGGCGGCCGAGGCGTATCGGCAGTTCGAGACGCTCGCCGCGGAGGCTCGCGAGCGGGCTCCCGCGAGTCCGCTGCCGCTGGTGCAACTGGCCGCGAGCGCTCGCGGGCGTGCGAAGGCGACCGGTGATCCGGCGATGGCCGAGGCGGCGATCGGGCACATCGATCAAGCGCTTCGACTCGATCCTTCCAACTGGCCGGCGGCCCGCATGCGGGCGGACCTGCTCGCCGAGCAGGGCAACCTCGTGGCGGCCGCCGCGGGGCTCGAAGAGTTCGTCGGCCGCAATCCCGATCTCGCCGAGGCGAGACGGCGACTCGTCGAGGCGCAGATCGCCGCGGACAACCTCAGCCGCGCGATCGAGGTCCTCGCCGAGGCGATCGAGCGGGATCCCAACGACGCCAACTGGCATCAGAACTTCGGCGAGATCGCCCTTCGGCGCCGCCAGTTCCCGCAGGCGCTCGCCTCGTTCCGCCGCGCCTACGAGCTCGCACCCAATCCCGCGACGCTCCACCGCGTGGTCGACATGCAGCTTCGCCAGCGTCCGCCGGACTTCGAGGGCATCCTCGAACTGGTCGCCCTCGCGCCCGACGACGTCGAGAAGTCGGTCTACCTGCAGTCCGCCGAGGCCGCGGCGCTCCACGG